>CBDUPD010000248.1:0-4694 GCA_965368985.1 uncultured Spongiibacteraceae bacterium
AACACCATTACTCATAGCGTCTTATTTGAAGGCAATACTGCAATGGGTGTTGAAATAGAAACTGATGGAATTAAGCAACAAGTGACAGCCAATAATGAAGTCATACTTTGTGCGGGTGCACTCGAAACACCAAAACTGTTAATGCTTTCTGGTGTGGGGCCAAAACAGCAGCTTGAAAAATTTGGTATTTCAGTTATTAAAGATGAGCCCGCTATTGGTCAAAACCTGCATGACCACCCGAATGTCTGTATGTTTTATAAAGGTAAAAAGCCTGTTGATTTTGGTCATCCGCAGGTTTATGGCTTTGAACGTACCAATAAAGACACAGATTTGCCGGAAGGACAGGCAGATACTTGTATAACCTTTATGGCAGCGCCAATAACATTGAAGCAATCAATGTATCGCATGCTTCCTGCCATCGCCTTACCCGGCAAGCTTTTTTACAACAAGTTATTGCGTGGCATATTCAGAAGGTTTGTTGATGTTCTTTTCTTTTTACCGTTTGTAGAAAAGTTTGTGAATGACTTATATGGCGTTGTGGTGATTTTAGGTAAGCCTCAATCACGAGGGCAGTTAAGACTGGCCTCTAACAATGTAAGGGATCAGGCAGATATTGACCCAGCTTTTTATCGTGATCGCACAGATATGGAAACCATGCTGAAAAGTGTGGCTGTGGCAAAGCTAATAGCAAAACAACAGGGTATGAAAGAGTGGGGGAATACACCACTGATGCCTGGTAACAAATCAGATGATGAGCGAGTTGTAGAAAAGTGGATTCATAATGCCACCATGACAACCTTTCATTACTCGGGTACTTGCACTATGGGTGAGGGGTGTGATGCTCCTGTAGATGTTGATCTCAAACTAAAAGGTATTAATAAGTTAAGAATTGCTGATGCCTCTATTATTCCTGTTATACCCGTATCAGCAATCAATGCACCAAGCATGATGATTGGATATCGCGTCGCTGATTTCATAATCTCTGAGTTAAAACAGAAACAAAACAACACTAACGAGTTAAAGGTAGCAAACCAATGACAGTAGAAGCCGTTACCCCTATTGAGAGTCGCGAACCAGCGTTTCCTTCAGAAATTGAATGTTTTAATTCTGCGACAGGAGAAAAGCTGGGCACCGTACCTGCATTAACTCCCGAAGAAGTGCATATTGCGGTCGGGAAAGCGCGTATTGCGCAAAAGAAGTGGAAGCAAAGTACGTTTAAACAACGTCGAGCAGTTTTGAATCATATCAAAGACTATATTCTTGAGCATACAGATGAGCTTTGTGATGAGATTGTTCAGGATATAGGTAAAACGTATGAGAATGCCTTGTTAGGTGAAATCATGCCTATATGTAACAAGATTCAATGGCTAAATAAATATGGCGAGAAGTATCTTAAACCTGAAAAAGTAGGTTCAGGTATATTGATGCACAAAAAGGCGCGTATTGAATATGTGCCCTTGGGTGTTGTCGCTTGTATCATTCCCTGGAACTACCCGTTGCAAAATATTATCAGCTCATTAACGGCTCCGTTAATGGCAGGTAATGCTGTTGTCTTAAAGGCATCAGAGGCAGTTGCTTGGTCTAGCCAAAAATTTCAGAAAATTACCGATCAGGCATTGGAAAAAGAAGGCTTTTCTCCTGACACTGTTCAAATACTTAATGGTTTTGGTGATACAGGAGCAGCATTGGTTCGTTCAGGTGTTGATAGCATACTGTTTATAGGTTCTGTGAATAATGGTCGTCGTATTATTGAAGGTAGTGCAGAGAACCTTACTCCTGTTGTTATGGAGCTTGGTGGTAAAGATCCATTAATTGTTTGTGATGATGCCCATATTCAAAAAGCAGTGCATTCAGCCCTGGGTGGAACATTTATTAATCTTGGCCAGAATTGTGTGGCTTCTGAGCGAATTATTGTTTTTGAAGAAGTTTATGATGAGTTTGTTTATGAGATAAGCAAGATAGCCGGGCAACTGCGCCAGGGTGTTCCTGCAAGAGGTGGTAATGTTGATGTAGGTGCTATTGCTACACCGCAACAAGTACAGATTATCGATCGACTGGTTAAAGATGCATTGAGTAAAGGTGCAACTGCCGTTGTGGGTGGAAAGATAAACAATATTGGTAATGGTAACTTCTATCCACCAACAATTCTCACTGATCTTACTGATGACATGGATATTGTTAGTACTGAGGTTTTTGGCCCAATCATGCTGATTATGAAGGTCAAGGGTGAGGCTGAAGCGATTGAAGTAGCGAATAGCCTAGACCTGGGACTTCAATCTTCAGTTATCACGCAAGATAAAGAGCGTGGTGAGCGTATAGCCAGTCAGCTTGAAGCGGGTGGCACATGTATTAATGATTTTGGTTTGTGTTATCTCAATCAAAACTTGCCGTTTGGCGGTGTGAAGCATTCCGGCTACGGCAATATGAATGGTCGTGAAGGTCTTCGTGCTTATACCAATCATAAAGCGGTATTGTCAGATCGTTTCTCGTTTGAAATTCCGCCGGTATTGTTTCCTGTTGGCGCTAATGATTATGAGACAGCAAAAAGTACTGTTCGAATGTTATATGGCTCAGGATTGAAAATAAAACTCTTGAGTTTGATACGTTTGGGATGGTTGTCATTGAAGGGTAAATTTACAAAATAAACAGTTAAAAAACTTGAAAAAAAATTGTAGAAATTTAGTGGAGTAGTAAAAATGAGTACATATTTAATAACAGGTATCATCATTCTCATGGTTTATTCCGGGGTTCTGATGGCATTGATGCAATGGTTGGCACTTGTGAAAATGCCTGAGGCAAGATTGCGCCCGCCAAAACCGAACAAGGTAACATTGAAGACCAAGATAATTAATGTTACGGGTAATTCAATAGTTGCCATCGCTTTTATTGTTAGTGCTTTATATTTCGGTGGGGAGAGTATGATATATGCGGCGACAGAAACGCCATCAATGATGACTATTTTTGGCGAATCCCTGGCGGTATTACTGTTTTATGACCTAATGTATTACGGGGCCCACCGAGCGATGCATCATCCCAAGTTGATGAAGCAGGTTCATGGTGTTCATCATTATATTCGTCATCCGACTGCATTTGAGAGTGTTTATGTGCATCCTGTTGAAGGTTTAATAGGTATTGGTTTGTTGTTGTTGTCTATTTTTATATTGGGGCCAATATCTGCTACATCTTTCCTGGTGGCTTTCTTTATTTACACGTCTGCCAATATTTTGGTACATGCCAATCTTAAATTGGAAAACCGCTTTTTAAAACTACCTAACTACTGGGCTGTGCGTCATGATATACATCATGGAACGCAGCTAAATAAAAATTATGCATCAATATTTCCATTTTATGACCAGTTCTTTGATACTGATGCAACGCTGCCTAAGGAGAGTAAGTAATGAATAAGAAACGCATTTTAGTTACAGGGGGTTGTGGTTTTATTGGAAGCAACCTGGTAAATGGTTTTGTAGATAAAGGGTATGATGTAACGGTATTAGACTTTGGTGGTAAGCCATTTCGTGATGATGTTACATTCCTTAATCTCAATATTTGCGATAAGCAGGCAGTGATTGATGCTTGTGAAGGCATGGACTCAATTATTCATAATGCATCTGTTGTACATACTGCCCAGAATAAGGAAGACTTTGTCTGGAAAGTGAATTACGACGGCAGCCTGAATATCATTGAGGCTTGTAAAGTCCATAATATTCCCAAGCTGGTTTATATCAGCTCGGCCAGCGCTGTTTACGAAGGTAATGATATCGCCAATGGTGATGAGACTTTGCCGTATTCAAGAATTTCTCAGGCAGCCTATGCTGATAGTAAAATAAAAGCCGAGAAAGATGTGTTGGCGTTTAGTGGAAAAACCGTGACACAATGCTGTGCTATTCGTCCTCATGTGGTTTTCGGCCCTGAAGATAATCGTTTTGTGCCAAATATTGTGCAAAAGGCGGCTGCAGGTCAATTGAAGCGTGAAGTAGGTAGTAGAGAGAAGCTGTCTGATTTTACCTATGTTTCAAACCTTGTTGATGCAGTTGTTGCGGCTGAAGAAAAACTGGTAGAAGGTTCAGCTGTGTGTGGGCAGGCCTACTTTATTACTAACGGTGAGCCAATGGCATTCTTCGGTTTTGTGGAACAGTTTATGCTGGAGTTGGGTTACCCAAAATTTAAAGGGAAAGTACCTTACTGGTTAGCCTATTCTGTTGCAGCAATATTTGAAACTATTGATACATTGCGTGGTGGTGAGCCAAAAGGAGAGACAGGTCTTACACGTTTTGCAGTAAACTATATGATGACAGATCATTACTTTAGTATCGAAAAAGCCAAACGAGATCTTGATTGGTCACCAAAAGTTAGTCTTGAAGAAGGTATCAAGCTAACAGTTGCTGCGCTTAAAGCGAAAGAGGGTGGCTTAAAAGCAGCATAAGGTATTTCTATTTCTTCTGTTTATTCGTTATATTTAAAAGCCCGGCATCAAACCGGGCTTTTTTTGTGTAAGAATAGGCTTCAGGTTGCCAATGGAAAATTGCTGTAAAATCTTATGAAGTTTAAACCGGTTAAAACAACCAACGATGGGTCACATGCTGATCCTTATTTGCGTACTGACATCAATTTGATGACGCTATCAGGTCTGGTAGAGACTTCAGATGGTCCACGTTTTAAAATACCTGGTCGACTATCTGAAGACGGCTACG
>CBDUPD010000249.1:0-4689 GCA_965368985.1 uncultured Spongiibacteraceae bacterium
GGTTAATTCACCCTTATCGTTTAACGATGCTGTTATTCCATGATATGTAGCAGGTCGGTAGTAATCATGCTGCATGTCGTCTTCTCTCGACCACATCAATTTAACCGGAATATTGGGATACGCTTTAGCGATAGCTCCTGCCTCACCAGCAAAATCAACATACCCTCTTCTACCAAACCCACCACCAAGCAAGGTTGTATGCACGGTAATATCACCTCTGTTTAAACCGGTATAGTGTGCAATAACTGCCTGTGCCAAATCTGGTCCCTGAGATGGACACCATACTTCACACTTATTTCCCCTCACAATGGCTGTTGTATTTTGCGGCTCCATGGGGCTGTGGTGAAAGTAAGGAGCAGCATAGTTGGCTTTTAACTGTTTTTCCGATGTTGAAAACACAGTATTTACATCGCCTTCATCCATTTGATACTGGGCTTTTTTTTCTTCTAATGCCTTTTCTTGTTCTTGTCTAATATACTCCGAATCTAGCCCTGCCAATGGCCCCTTATCCCATTTTATATCGAGTACAGATACTGACTTTTGAGCTTGCCAGTAACTATCTGCAATTACAGCAATACCGGAATGAATAGCAAAAATTGATTGTACGCCTTCTATTGCTTTCGCTTTGCTGTCATCAAAGGAGATCAACTGTCCTCCAAAATGAGGGCAACGTTTTACCAAGGCAATTTTCATTCCGGGCAAGTTTATGTCTGACCCAAATATTGCAGTACCATCAGTTTTTGAAGGAATATCAACACGGGGCAATGATTTACCTATCCATTTAAATGCATCTTCACTCTTAAGTTTTACAGAATATGGAGAAGCCATAGTTCTGGCGCTGTCTGCCAGTTCTGAATACTGAAGTGTTTTTCCACTTTCAGGATGAATAACCTTGCCATCATCGGTAATACAAGACTCTGCATTAACCTGCCAGCTTGTCGCCGCAGCAGATATTAAAAGAGCTCTGGCAACAGCCCCGGCCTCTCGAAGTGGCAACCACGATGAAATAATACTGGTACTACCACCTGTGAGTTGAATACCCATACCCGGGTTTTTAAAATCAGGATGAACTCCAGCTAATTCAACCAACATATTCCGTTATAATCCAGTTCTTCGGCAATAATCATTGGCAGCGATGTCATAACACCCTGCCCCATTTCTGTTTTATCTAACTGAAATATCACCTGTCCATCTTCTGTGATTTGTAACCAGGCATTTGGTTGAAAACTGCCTTCTCGTGTACCAGGTATGGGCTGGTCAGGTTTTAAATAAAAACCAAGTATTAAACCACCGCCAATGAGTCCAGAGCCTATGAAAAACTGACGTCTTGTAATCATTATGATTCACCCTTATCAGTTTGAACGTCTGAAGCATTATAAAATTGTGTCGAGACTGATTGAATAGCTTCAAGAATGCGTGGATACGTACCGCACCGGCAAATATTGCCTGACATATAATCTTTGATTTCTTGTTTAGAAGGCGAAGGATTACTGTTTAATAATGAGACGGCTGAAATGATTTGCCCCGGCTGACAATATCCACATTGAGATACTTGATGTTCTATCCAGGCTTTTTGAACCGGGTGATCTCCTTCGAGGCCCTCAATGGTTGTAATGCTATGGCCCGCAACAACGCTGATGGGCAATATACAGCTTCGTGTTGAATTACCATTGAAAAGTACACTACATGAGCCACAGAGCGCTTTGCCGCAACCATATTTTGTCCCCGTAAGATTCAGATGATCACGTAAAACCCACAATAAAGGGGTATCTGGAGATACCTCTACAGAAACAGACTTTCCATTTAATATGAATGTAGTTATCGTCATTTCATGCCTGATTTGTATGATTTAATATCTCAAGCATAATACAGATATGATGACTTTTGGATTACTCTTTTGAAAACCTGACTATCTAACCAAATTTGTTATCAGCTACAAAGGGGTTGGTTTTCCTTTCATGACCAAAGGTAGAAGCCGGTCCATGACCTGGTACAAATTGTACCTCATCACCTAATGGCCACAGTTTTTTAGTTATAGAATCAATCAAGGTTTGATGATCGCCACCAGGAAAATCAGTACGTCCGATAGAGCCTTGAAATAACACATCACCTACAAATGCAATCTGATTTTCAGGATGATAGAAAACAACATGTCCCGGAGTATGCCCTGGACAATGGATAACATTAAGAGATATATCCCCAAAGCTGATTACATCACCATCATTAAGCCAGTGATCAGGCGTAAAGCTCTTTACTGGTGGAAACCCCATCATTTGGGCATTGCTTTCAAGTTGATCTAACCAGTATTTATCATCTTCATGTGGGCCTTCAATAGGGACACTCAACTTTTCTGAAAGATCACTTGCCCCTCCCACATGATCTATGTGCCCATGTGTGAGAAAGATTTTTTCAACTGTGGCACCCAGTTCTTTCAATGTAGAAAGTATTTTATCGATATCTCCACCCGGATCGATCAGTGCAGCTTTATTTGTCTTGTCACATACAAGAATTGAGCAATTTTGCTGGTAAGCTGTTACAGGGAGAATTGCTATTTTTAATGACATATATTAACTACTTCAAGCCACTTTCTTTATAGAGAGTATTGATTGTTTGAATAAATTCAAGCTGATGTTTTCCAGTATATGGTACTACCAGATTAAGTACGTGATAAACGCCTTTATGGATAAGTTGGGAACTATCGAGTTCAGGATGCAAAAGTTGTTGGTAAGGAAACCAATAAATTAAACTGAGTGCAACATTTTCAGCCAATAGCTTTGTATCAAGACCCCCATTATCAAGAACATCTTTACCAATAAGGTTTTTTCCGAGTTCTTCAATGGTATGCACTTTTATATTAATTAAACGCCTGAATCTTCTTTCGATATCAGGGTATCTCAACATGATGTTTGATGCATTCAGATAAAAAAATCGGAACTTGAAGATTTCTTCAAAGATGACATAGATAAAAAACCAGTGGTCTTCAAGACTTAAGGGGTCATCCAGAGATTGTCGCAACAAGCCGGTCAGCTCAGAATCGTATCGATTATACAATTCCTCGATAATGACTTCTTTACCACGAAAGTGGTAATACAAATTACCAGGGCTAATATCCATCTCATTAGCTATATCGACAGTTGTAACGTTCTGCTCACCCTCATCATTGAATAGCATCAAGCTTGTCTCAAGAATACGATCGCGAGTTTTCATAACACCTGCTTAGACAATAAAGTTAATCGTTACATTAACCTTTTTTCCGGGCAAAAAAAAGGGGAGCTTACGCTCCCCACACGGCTCAGTTAACAGCAAGACTGCTGTTATAGTGAATCAAATTACTTTGCAGCTGATGCTTTAGCAGCTGCTTTTTTAACAGGTGCTTTTTTAGTTGCAGTTTTTGCACCTAAAGCTTCAATTACAAGGTCAAGCTTTTTAGAAACATCTTCAAGTTGGCTACCAATGTCATCACTTTTGCTTGTAAAAGTCAGGCTCTCTTTTACTTGTGAAAGACGCTCTTCAAGAGTAGCGGTAGACTTTTCTTTAGCTTCACTCAATTTTTCTTGAGTATCGTCTTCAAGTTTTTTACCTTTAGCAACTAACTCATCAAAAAGACGTGAAGATTCAGTGTTAACTTTCTCACTAACTTTTTCGTATTGGTCATGAGCTTCATCTAAAGCTTTGCCATAAGCACCAAGGCCAGCTAACCAGATGTTTTTAGCCAAATCGCTTGCTTTTTCAGCCATTTCTTTAATTTCATTTGTATCAGACATGTTTACTCTCCAGGGTGATAAATTAATCAATCATTTTCGATGTTTTGTAATTTACTGCCAGAAATTAGAATAAACATACTAAATAAACGAAATATCATAGAAAACATTAAATTAGTTGTTTAAAGAAAGCTGAATAAGAGATAATTATATAGCTTTGAATCCAGCTTCGAGGAAAGTGAATGAGCAAGTCTAATCAAAAAGAAAAAGAACAACAGAATGCGTCTAAAACCGAATCGAAAATCATCCTGACGATTAAGGATGAGCATAAATACACATTAATGCTGCTCTCAGTCATCCGGGAGCAACTTGCAGACTTCGATATTGGTAAAACCCCTGATTACAAATTAATGTATGACAGCATGCATTATATGGCTAACTTCCCTGAAAAATTTAATCACCCTATCAAACACCAGCTGATCAAGGCTGTCATTAACAAAGATCCGGCAAATAGTGTTGAACTTGAAACAATACTGGCAGAAAAACGTCAAATAAAATCCCGTGGCAAAGAAGTTATCAACGCACTGAAAGGCCTATTGAAAGAAAATACTATCCTGAAAGAAGAACAACTGAAAATATTCTGCAAAAACTATGTTGAAATGATTGAACATCATATTGAAGTTGAAAGTCAGTTATTATTTCCCAAGGCTCGTGCTTTGTTGAGTGATGAAGAGCTCCATAAATTCGAAATCAAATTGTTTGATGAAGAAGATCATGACCTCGCCAGCCTAGTAGAGGAGCGCTACAAAGAATTATCTGAGGTTTTAAGTCACCGTTGGGAAGACTGGGAAGAAGCCGCAAATGATTTTGCTCTGGCAGAATTTGTCAGCATGGGAGCACTGTTTGAGTCGATTGAACCACTAAGCATAGGGCTTTCTGAAATCAGTGCTGTTATAAAAGATATCAGCTACAAACTTTATATGGAAAA
>CBDUPD010000250.1:0-4685 GCA_965368985.1 uncultured Spongiibacteraceae bacterium
TCTATTAGATCGATATGAAAGCCCGACTTGTTCGGGTTTTTTTATGTCTGATTTTTGTTGTTTGTTTGAACTAATCTTGATGAAAATAGAGTTATTTTTTCAACAGTATCAATTATTTATCTAATTTTATCGTAACCTCCATTCTTTCTTGATATACATCATGTAACCCCGCGAGCAGTTTAGATAATCTGCCCTTGGTGTGACAAATTGTCGCACTGATTTTTGGTTTTGCTGGTTCTTTAATGTGAAGAGCAGCATGCAAATACCATATCAGGGTTATTGAATGAATTTTATCCATAAGCAGCTCAGTTATGTTGCAATGACTTTTATAGCGATTTACTTATTAGCGCTTTCTGCATTGAATGTATCGGCAGCAGGGTTGGATATTAGCCCGATAAAATCTGCGTTACCTGAAATTCAAAAACTCTATCCCAATGCCAGCAAAATCACCGATAAAGAGGGTGAGTTTTTCGTTAGAACGGTTTTCGAAGGTGATAAAATCGTCGCTTATGCATTTGAGACCAATGATATTGCACGTGTCCCTGCTTATTCAGGAGAGCCGGTAAATACTTTGGTTGCTATTGATCCCAAAGGTTTGATTACGGCTTCTGTTATTCTGGAGCATCACGAGCCTATTCTTCTTGTTGGTATACCGCCTCAGAAATTATTTGATTTTGCCGAGCAATATATCGGTTTAAGTGCTGATGCTCGTGTCAAGATTGGCGGCAGGAATAAAGGTGACGATGGTTATATGCACCTTGATGCGGTTTCCGGGGCAACGGTTACCATTATGGTAGTGAATGTCGCTATTATGCGCTCGGCGAAAAAAGTTGCCCAATCTTTGGGTATTATTGAGTTTGATGCCCAGGCCACTGTTTTGCCGTCAACCATTAAACAGGATTATTTTACCCCGTCAGATTGGACTACGTTGGTCGGTAATGGCTCTATTCGCCGACTGGTTTTAACGAATTCGCAAATAGATGCAGCTTTTACTAATACAGAAGCTGAAGAGGCACCCAGTGACGAGCCTGAGGGTTTGTTTGCTGAAATTTACTATACGCAACTAGATATTCCTACCATTGGTAAAAACCTGTTAGGTGAAAGCGAATATGAATGGATGATTAATCAGTTGCAACCTGGAGAGCATGTTATTGGTCTGATGGGGAATGGTTATTCTTTTAAAGGTTCAGGCTATGTTCGTGGTGGTATTTTTGATCGTATTTTAATGCATCAGGGTGACACCGAGTTTAGCTTCCGTGATGTTGATCATAACCGTATTAATGATCTGTTTGCCGATGGCGTACCTCACTTTGATGAGATGTCGACTTTTATCGTACGTGAACACCTTGAGTTTGATCCGGGGCATGATTGGCAAGTAGAGCTATTGGTTAGGCGTCAATATGGTGCTATTGATAGCGTATTTACCAGCTTTAAAGCCGATTATCAGCCAATAGAAGATTATATTGTCAGGCCGGAGCCGGTTGTTATTGAACAGGAGATGCCTCTCTACAAACAGGTCTGGCAAGAGCGTCAGGTAACAGTCACTATTTTACTGTTTAGTATGGTTCTTTTATTACTGGTTATTTTCTTTCAGGACTGGCTGGTTCAGTACCCGGTTTTTTTGCATAACTTCCGTCGAGCATTTCTTCTTTATACTGTTGTATTTATTGGCTGGAATGCCATGGGCCAATTATCTGTTGTGAATGTGTTTACCTTTATGCAATCACTAATGGGTAATTTTCATTGGGAAACTTTTTTGCTTGACCCTGTTATTTTCTGTTTATGGGTGTTTGTTGCATTTACTGTTTTGTTATGGGGGCGTGGTATCTATTGTGGTTGGTTATGCCCATTTGGCGCTTTACAAGAGTTGTTGAGTCAGTTGGCGGTAAAGATGAAGATACCTCAATATGTCGTACCATGGCCAGTTCATGAACGCTTGTGGGCAGTAAAATATATGATTCTGTTAGCCTTGTTTGGTTTATCTCTTGATTCACTGTCGACCGCTGAAGCTTATGCAGAGGTTGAACCGTTTAAAACTACTTTCCTGTTAAAGTTTGACCGGGAATGGCCATTCGTTATTTATGCCGGTTTTATGATTTTCATATCTTTGTTTAGCCAGAAGCTTTATTGCCGCTATATATGCCCATTGGGTGCAGCTATTGCGATTCCATCAGGTATTCGATTGTTTGACTGGTTAAAGCGTCGAAGCGAATGCGGTACGCCATGTCAGGTATGTGCTAATGAGTGTGAGATTGGTGCAATACCGCCAACAGGTGAAATTAACTTGCGAGAATGCCATCACTGTCTGGATTGTCAGGTGACATATTGTGATGAAAACAAGTGTCCGCCGTTAGTGAACAAAAACAAAAAACGAAATAAAAAAGCGCCTGAAGCAGAAGCAGTGAGAATTGTCTAGAAAAGTTTATATGTAAAAAATATTGAAATACAACAACATTAATGAAGTAACTCAAGTTAACCAAGTAAAACGAAAACTCAAAGGTAAGGAGAGACACCATGAGCGAGAATGATAACAACAATCAAAATGAAGTAACTGAGGAGTCGGGTGTTAGCCGTCGTGGCTTCATCGGGGCTGCTACTGCGGCAGGTGCAGCAGGTGTTGCACTACCGGTGATGACAGCTGCAATGTTCTCTGAAGCAGCTAATGCAAAAACTCAGGAAATGATGAATAGTTCTCATGTGGCTCCTGGTGAGTTAGATGAGTATTATGGCTTCTGGAGTGGCGGTCAATCAGGTGAGGTTCGTATTCTTGGTTTACCTTCAATGCGTGAGTTAATGCGTATTCCGGTATTTAATCATGAGAGTGCTACAGGTTGGGGGCAAACCAACGAAAGTAAGCGCATTATGGGTGATTCTGCCAAATTCTTTAACGGAGATTCTCACCATCCTCATATGAGTATGACCGACGGTCATTACGATGGTAAATATGTATTTATCAATGATAAAGCCAATACCCGTGTAGCACGTATTCGTTGTGATGTTATGAAAGTAGATAAGATGCTTACTATTCCTAACATTCAGGCAGTACATGGTTTGCGAGTACAAAAAGTTCCCCATACCAAATATGTTTTTTGTAATGGTGAGTTTGAAATTCCACTGCCAAATGATGGTCGCGATCTTCGTGATCCAACAAAATATCATTCACTATTCAATGTGATTGATGCTGAGAAAATGGAAGTGGCATTTCAGGTACGTGTAGATGGTAATCTTGATAATACCGATGCGGATTATGATGGTCGTTTTGCCTGTGCAACAAGCTATAACACTGAACAGGGTGTTACGTTGCCGGAAATGATGGGTAATGAGCGTGATCATGCTGTTGTGTTTGATATTCTTGCAATTGAAAAAGCAGTGAAAAAAGGTAAGTTTGAAACTATTGGTGATTCAAAAGTGCCTGTTGTTGATGGTCGTAAATCCGCTAAGTCTGACTTTACACGTTATATCCCTGTGCCTAAAAGCCCACATGGTTTGAATACTTCGCCAGATGGAAAATATTTTGTTGCTAATGGTAAGTTATCACCAACTGTTACCGTAATTCAGATTGACAAGCTGCCGGCTTTGTTTGAAGGAAATAAAGATCCTCGTTCAGCGGTTGTTGCAGAGCCAGAGTTAGGATTAGGGCCGTTGCATACCGCATTTGATGGCCGTGGGAATGCCTATACTACCGTGTTTATTGATAGCCAGGTTGTTAAGTGGAATGTGGATGATGCTATTAAAGCTTATACCGATGACAAGGTTAAGTATATACGTCAGAAACTTGATGTTCATTATCAGCCAGGACATTTGCATACCACTATGGGTGAAACCCGTGATGCAGACGGTAAATATCTGGTTTGTTTGTGTAAATTCTCGAAAGACCGCTTCTTGCCAGTAGGTCCGCTGCGTCCTGAGAATGATCAGCTGATCGATATATCTGGTGATGAAATGAAACTGATTCATGATGGCCCAACATTTGCTGAACCGCATGACTGTATGATTGTGCATAGAAGCAAGGTTAAGCCTAATAAGTTGTGGGATCGTAAAGATCCAATCTTTGCTGAGACCATTGCTCAAGCCAAAAAAGATGGTGTTGATGTTGAGAAGGATAACAAGGTTATTCGTAAGGGTAACAAAGTGACTGTTTACATGACATCGCAAGCACCTAATTATGGTTTAGGTGATTTTACTGTAAAACAGGGTGATGAAGTGACTGTGGTTATAACCAATCTCGATAAAATCGAAGATGTTACTCATGGCTTCTGTATGACTAATCATGGTGTAAGTATGGAAATAGGTCCTCAGCAGACAGCTTCTGTTACTTTTACAGCTGATAAGGTTGGTTTGTACTGGTTCTATTGTCACTGGTTCTGTCATGCGCTACATATGGAAATGCGCGGTAGAATGTTTGTAGAAAAGTAAGACTGGTTTATACTCCGGCTTTTCGCTCTTCCTCTCTCCCATTTGAGGAGTGAAGAGTCGGAGTAATTACAGACCTATGTGAGGTAAGTTTATCTCGGTTCTAAATACGAACCGGTTGAATTCGAGACCGGTTCATTCAATTTTTCAAGTCTTTTTAATGCTTCTGGTTTGTGTGTTAACACAATTCAGTTACGCAATTTCGGTGACTTCAGAATCTGATCTTCAGTACATTCTTGATGATGTTGAAGCAGACGATGTCATAGAGTTAT
>CBDUPD010000251.1:0-4678 GCA_965368985.1 uncultured Spongiibacteraceae bacterium
AGATGCGTGCACAGGCATCTGCAATTTTGTTGTTCATGACGAATCTGCTGGGCTTGGGTTTGGGCCCGGTTATCGTTGGTTTTTTCACTGACTTTATTTTTGGTAATGATATGCATCTACGCTATTCATTGGCGTTGCTGGGTGCTATTGCTTGTCCTGTTGCAGCTATTTGGGCAGGTATGGGTCTTAAGCACTATCGCGCTGCATTAGAAGAGGCCGAAAGCCGCGCCTAGTTTTCTCTTATATAGGAGCACGCTCTTACAAGATTTTGTCTGACTTTAACTGAATTTATATCTTAATTGTTCACTTATTTCTTCTGCATACCGCATTAATTCTGGGCTGTGCTTTATTTGATCGACATCAAACAACATTTGTTTATTTTGATAAACACTTGTTGTTTTTCCGTGTATTTGATATGTTTTTTAACCTCAGAATACTCAATCATAAGAGACTACAATAATGAGCCCAAGTGATAATGCAGCTGTAAATGTACATGATGTAATTGTTATCGGAGCCGGCCCGGCAGGTGCTACAACCGCCTATTATTTGGCGAAGGGTACAGACAAGCATAAGCCTAAAACGGTTGCTATGCTTGATAAGGCGAGCTTTCCAAGGGATAAATATTGTGGTGATGCCTGGTGTGCTCCGGCTCTCGATATTATGGAAGATATGGGTGTTTTACAGGAGATTGAGAAAGATGGATTATTCCGAGACTGTACTTCTGGTGGCTTTGTCTCGCCATCAGGTGAAAGCTACGTAAGCACAGGTGAAGGCCCTCCGCTTGATAGTACTCGTTGTTATGCCATTAAACGTATTATTTGTGATGAGCGTATTGCGCGTAAAGCGGTAGAGCAGGGTGCAGAGCTTTTTGAGAATGCAGATTACTCTGAAGCAAAACTTGAAGATGACGGGTTGTGGACAGTTACTTGTAAAGACGGACGAGTTTTCAGGGCTAAAATGTTGGTGGCTGCTGATGGTGCAACCAGTCAGGTTTCACGTTCCCTGGGCATTATTAATACAGCGCCTGAAGGTGTAGCAAGCAGACAATATGTGAAAGGTGGTACCCACAATTTTAAATCTGGCGGAGTGCTCTTTTATCCCAGTTATGTTCTGCCGGGTTATGTCGCACTGTTTCTTCACTATAACGATGATATTGATATTGGTGTTTATATCATACCAGGCGGTGCAGCCAGCCCTAATGACATTCTCAGTATCTGTGAAAACGATATAGCCAGTGATCCGTTTATGCAAAGAATACTCGGCCCCAAGGCTGAATTTCTTGAAAAACCCCGTGTTGCTTCATTACGTACAGGTGGTGTCGAGCGTAGCACAGATAAACAGTTTTTAGCAGTGGGTGACGCTGCGGGTCAATGTGATCCAATAACCGGTGAAGGTATTCATACTGGTATGATTGGTGGCCAGATAGCTGCAAAGCGTATTCACGAGATGGCTGAGGCTAATGATTATTCTGCTGCAGCCTGTGCGGTTTACCATGAACAGTGGATGGATGACTTCGGTAAAGATTTCCCAGCATCTGCGAAAGCCGCGGTAATGACCTATAAATACCCGTTACTGCTAGATGCTGCCAATGTAGTGGCGCAGCGCAAGGGTGATGCATTTATGGCTGATTTTGGCGCTACCATGACGGGGGTAAAACCAAAATCAACTTTCTTGCGCCCGGGAATTGCTATTCCTTTGGGTATTGAAGTAGTCAGGCAGTTTTTTATTCAAAAAATAAAGCGTCCTTTCCCAACTGAAAAAGCGGCTTATGAAGCACGTGGCGTAGAAGTAAACCCTCGCCCAACAGCTTTTGCCAATGCTTGTTTGACCAATGTAGATGGAGAGCTAAAAGCAGCTGACGACAAGGCCGATGGCAATGATACTTATGAACAGGTATTTCAGTATTCAAGTGATAAGCCTGATGCTCGAAGAATAACTGTTATTTATGGTACTGAGTTTGGTTTTAGTGAAGAAGCAACACAGCTTCTTTGTGAGGGCTTGCTTGAGTGTGGTGAAGAAGAAGATTCTCAGCCTGTGTCAATGCGTTATATTGATGCTGAAGATTATGAGATTATCGACTGGGGTGAAGTTGATACCTGTTTATTGTTATGTTCTACGGCTGGTGATGGTGTTGCTCCACAAAAAGCTGAAGAATTCTTTGATTTTCTTGAAAATGAAAAACCTGATTTGTCACATGTGAATACGGCGATCATGGCTTTGGGTGACAGCTCATACCCTCACTTCTGTGGCGCAGGTGAAACACTTCAGGAGCTATTGAACGGTTGCGGCGCCAAAACTCTACAAGCGATGGTAAGAGTTGATGCTGAAGATATGGCAATCGTCAATGAGTGGATTGATGACATGATCGATGTGCTCTGCACTAAAGAATACTGGCAGACACGTTCTGAGCAGAATAGTGATGAGTTGTTACCTGCCAGAGCTGAAGCTTACTTTAAAGGCCGGGCTGATCAGCCGGTTAAAGCAACAGCCAAGCGTCCACAAATTGCCAGACTGGTAGAGAAAAAAGAACTGTCTGATACCGGTGCTGGTGGAACAGAAACATTCCATATCGAACTTGATATTAGCAGACGCGTTGATGAAGAGCTGGCTCCTTTGGAGTGGGAGCCAGGTGATGCATTAGGCGTATTGCCTGCTAATTCCCCTGAAGAAGTGAGTGCTGTATTACAACAACTTGCCTGTGGTGCTGATGAGATGGTGGAGCTACCTCGTAACAAAGGCAGTGTTACTTTAAAAGAAGCACTTACACATCATTGTGATATAAAAAACCTGAAAACAGACCTGCTTAATCACCTGGATGAAAATTGTCCTGACGATGATGAAAGAGCACATGTGCAAAAGCTTCAGGCAGACCCCAAGCTATTTCTTGAAGAACATGAACTTCGGGACCTTTTAAAAGATCTTCCTGTCGTTGCCAGTAACCTTGAAGCACAAACACTTATTGATCATTTACATGTCTTGTCACCAAGATATTATTCGATAGCTTCATCACAACAGCTTGATACTAACAAGATTGCTCTTACAGTGGCTACCGTACGATTTGAATTGCAAGATAGCCCAAGGGTAGGGGTGGCATCTACTTACCTGAATGAGCGCCTCACGGTGGGTAGTGAAGTGAGTGTTTTTGTTCATGCCAATAAAGATTTTAGAGTGCCAGCAGCAAATACTAACCATGCCTGTATTATGATTGGTGCGGGTACTGGTGTAGCTCCTTATCGGGGTTTTATGCAAGACCTCTCTCTTCGTGCACAAAATGCCAAAACAACAATGTTAGAGCAAACAGATGGTAATGCACATCTGTTGTTCTTCGGTTGTCGTCATGAAAAAGCCGATTTTCTTTATTCTGAAGAGTGGCAACAATGGCAAGAAGAAGGTGCTCTCGAACTGCATACTGCATTCTCTCGCGATCAGGAAAACAAAATCTACGTGCAAGATAGAATTCGTGAAAATGCCGAACTGCTATGGCAGCGAATGCAGCGGGGTGATCATATCTACGTCTGTGGAGATGCTACTCATATGGCAGGTGATGTAGAAATAGCCTTACAGGATGTTCTGCAGCAGCAAGGTGGTATGTCTATAGATGAAGCAAAAACTTACCTTGATGCTATGGTTGATGCAGACCGATATCAGAAAGATGTGTGGGCCTGATGGTGTATCAGCCCCGGGTGTTTAGAAGACTGTTTATGTGTGATAAGCACCCCTGCAGAGTCATTCCCGCGAATATGCACATGGATGTGAGGTAGTAGAGCAACTCAGGAGCAGTTGCCGAGGCGGGAATCTATTATTGGACACTGCTGCTCTAACTTGTAAACAGCTGTTCAGTTTAAGAAGAAAAGACCATCCAATTACTTCTACTCTCGACCCTTTCTGGCTATTCGAGGATGACTAAAATCTCTTCTCCATAGCGGCAGTTCACAACTCCTCAAACAATAGATTTTTTGACCAATTGCTTTTGGTGTAAAGTAGTTGAAAGGAAATCAATACATAGGAAATGGGTGACCCCATTACTTCAATTTAAAGGAGATATTCAGTGTCTGAAACTACATTGCGTTTAAAGATCAATATTAACAATAAACGTATGTTTAATAATCTTGTGAAATTATTGCATAGTTTTGAAACTGGTGGAGAGCCTGATGAGTCAATACCAAAAACTGCCTTAAAGCCTTTCTCAGGCTGGAAGGAAGAGCTATTGAGTATTCACTCCATTAATTATGATTTCCCAGAAATAAGCTGCATAGCAATTGGTGGCAGTACTTTAGATGCAACTCCTGATGCGTTGTGGAAACTAATACAAAAAAAATCTGACTTTTGTTTGGCAATCCTTGATGATTCGCGCTCTGATGGTTTGTGGTTTAAAGCCTGGATTGAAGAATTTAGCTATGAGTATGCAACAGATACCGGCTGTGACTATGACGATGAATTAAGAAGTAGTGTATATGACAACGGGGACTTCTTTGTAGTAGCAGAAGAGATTGCTCGAAAAGCATATAAAGAAGAAATGGAATTAATGAAGCTAAAGGCACCGTTTAGAGAATATAACTCGAATCGATTGTCATTCTATACCAAATCCCGGCCTAGTTTTACTCGAACGAATTTTGACTCCATTAAAAAACAATTAATCGATAAAGGATGGAAGGTTCGCTTTACATCTAATGCCTCT
>CBDUPD010000252.1:0-4667 GCA_965368985.1 uncultured Spongiibacteraceae bacterium
CGTTATTGGCTTCAACAATAAAGGTGAAGAAGTTTACGAGTGGATTGATAGCCCATTAACTGAACTATCAAGCGTCAAATTATTAAAAATGCTGCAGATGGTTAAACAGCATAATGTACTGACAAATAATGCATTGCTGATAAATATAAAAGAAGAGTTGGCTAAACGTAACAGCGATACTCGTTGGCACTTACCCCATTAACCCGGCAGGTTGAATCAACATACACCAACAACAGCTACCTGAAACCCTAAAACAGAGAGTGCGAGTTAGCTGTCAAAATTCACGACCGGTTTTTGTACCGCATCATAATGAATCAGTGTCATGTGCTTTAAACCCAGGGATTTACTGATAAGCCTATCAGGAAAACTGGCAATTCGTGTATTATAATATTCAACTGCATCATTATAACCTGACCGCATCAAGGAAATTTCTGTCTCTAAATCAGTCAGTGTCTGCATTAACTGACCGGTTAACTGAGCTGCCTTTATTTTAGGGTAATCTTCTAGTGTTGCCCTGAAATGTAAAGAAGCTTGCTGCTCTGCCTCAAGAAACAGTGTAGCCTGCTCTGCGCTATGCCCAGCCTCTATTGCATGTTTTCTCCACTGTATAACTTCTTCAAGCAAGGTTTTTTCATGTTGCATATATTTTTTAACAATAGCGTGCAATGACTTCATTAAATCGGCACGTTTTTTTAGGGATACCTGAATATTGGCCCAATTTCTATTTGCCCGATTACGTAGAAAAATCATATCGTTAAAATGAAGAATCAACATAACAACAACAAACATTAACGGGCATGACAATGCGGCGAGCAATAAATCATGTGCCGCAAAAGATCCGTTAGCTGCTATACCCAACATAGAAGTTAATAACAACGCACTAAAAGCAACAGACAGCATAAACATACCGGTAATAGCTTTCTTCAGCATAACTTGTTGCTCACTGTAATTGCTCAACAACAATGGCTGGTCATCGGCTTTGGCCAAAATCAACTCAACGCCCTCTTCATCCTGCTTAACCTGCGTATCTCCCAGCGCATAAAGATCATCACCATAACGCAGGCTTTTTTCTGTATAACGATAGGAACCCTCTCTTTCTATATCAATATGACTGGTTATAAACTCGGCTTTTGCAGGATTAATTGCTAAAACCCCTTCATCATCTTCACATAAAAAATGCTGGCTATCTTCATTCTCTTCGATCGTTACCCATTTTGAATTCTTTCCACTCTGACGTTTTTCCTCAACCTTGTAGGTATACCAACAACAACGTTTTTTGGTTAACGGGCCTCGAAGTTCTTCAGTATCAGCAATGGCGACAACACTGCCTTTCACCTCATTTAATCCACAAGCCAAACCTGCAGTTTTTACCGTTGGCAGGTTTTCTATCATTCGTTTAACCTTGATACACCGAATGGCAAACCAGGTAACCACCAACCACAAAAACAAACAACCTACTGCAGCCATCCATTGCCAGTCAGCATCAAGTTTTATCGGCTTCAGATCATACGCCTTATCCAACGATATAATCATTGTCTTATCAAGAGTAACACCCCAAAAAGGGGCCAAAACCATCTCTGGAAACTGCTTTAATTGCTGACTGAATCGCCACTGGGTAACTGCAAAATTCATGCGAATCTGCTGCAAACGTGCAAGTTCTCCAGTGGGTATATTCGTATAGTCTTCAGCCTTAAATTGAACCAATGTTTGTACACCTGCAAAGGTATAATTGTTTTCAGACAACAATGTTTCAAATTCCTGACTGACATTTTTCAATCGTAGCTGGTAATCAGCATCTCCACCTGTCAAATCTGAGTGCATCATGCGCAGACTATAATGGAGCACTGTAATGGTTAGAACCACTGTTAGAAGAGAGAGAAAAAACAATACCCTATGCTGCTTCAATACCCAACTTAAAAATACCAAAGCCATACTCAACAATGCCAGGCCACCCCAAAGCTTATAGATTGACAGTGAGCCCAGCTCTTTTAGCTCATAAGCTTTATCATGCGCTGATATCAAGGGAGAAAAGTAACCAGCACCATCAAAGCGAACACTATCTTCGGAATGAACACCGACAATAAATAACATATCAGAAGGTTGGATATACCATTCAGAATAACGATAGTCGCCCTGTGTTACATAGGTTCTGCGATCAGTTGACCAGTTTATCGGTTTGTCGGGGCGAGACAGAACAGTAACACCTATTTTCCCGGTGTTGTCCTGCACAATGAAATTAACTTCGCGGGTTTCATCTACCAGTGTTCTCCACTGGCGGTCCCCATCTGAATCACGGTACTCTTCTTCTTTCAGGTAACGGTAATATACAACTTCTTTATTGGTATGCGGAGTATTCAGGGTTTCAACGTCAGCAAGCACTCCCCCCCTGATTGCCACCGGCCCATCCAACAAGCTATAGACTGGTGAAATCGGCATACGCTGTAGCATACGCATTGTTTGAAGGTCTTTGAACCCTGACTCAGACAAATAGATACCTGCCGCTACAAAAAGACATAAGGCGATGATTTTGAAAATGATTGTGACAAATTCTGGAAGCGTGGAAAAATTCATCTTGTCGGTAATCCATTGAGTTTCTGCAAGTCATAACATTACACTCAATAATGGTATGAAAAAACAGATTGTTCAAAAAATTACACTGTGAATTATATTATCAGCTGGTTTCTCTCAAGTGATCGTATACGCCTTTGTTCTGGCTCTGAGAATAATCTCTCCTGCAACAACTTGATTGCTTCTTTTTTACCATAATCATCCAGGCTAGCTGAATTGACGATACTCTCTTTCTGTCTGCTGTAATCGACTATCCGTTGCTTCCATTGCTCTCTTTCTTGCTCAAGTTTGCGTAATCTCTGGGCCACTTCAGCCCCGAATAGTTCTGTAGCTATTGCATCCTGATTTTCAGGATTTTTTATCACTGCTTGCTGATAGGTTTTATGACTCTTCAGCATGGCAGAGGCCCTTGTAGGTTTTGATAACATCTTCTCATAACTGCCAAAAAGCTGTTCTACTTCTTCTGCTGAGAAATGCTCATGTCTAATTTCATTCTCCCACTGCTTAACAGTGATTCCCTGCAGAAGTAACTCTTCATTGCTAATATTTTCCATTTGCCCTGAGACGGCAGACAGATAAGCGAGGTAACGCTCAAAAATAGCATAAATCTGATGTGCTATATCTGCATTGTAATGAGACTTTAAATCAGACAATAACAGGCTTGCTATTTCTGACATTCTCTTCTCACCCTGTAGATTCAGGAAATAGTCAAAATAGAATAATAAACCACCATTTAAAACTATCTTGCCATCAACCACATCAATAATAGCTCGATCAATTTCAGTGGATTCAAGTGACGTGTTATCAAAATCTTCCTCAGATAGCACTTTATTAGAGCTATCATCAAACAACTCCGGTTTCTCTCCCTGAAGTGCATTATTTACCGCATAAGTCGCTGAAGGATTATGAATTTTTTCGGTGGATTTGCCAGAAAAGAAAAACAGATAACAAATAAAGCCTGCCAATATCAATACCAATATTGGCATAGATTTTTTTAACAGGGTCTGATCATTAAAAGCCGGCATTCTTGAGACGATTCGCCTGTGTTCTATAGATAGTTAATGGGTTTGTTGACCCCTCTCTTCTGAAGCCCACAGTCCAGTTCATGGCATCAAGATGGTTATGATCATAATCATCTCGAATAACTTGCCCTAGATGCTGACCACATTTAGATACCATTCCATCATTTTCTTCTCCTTCAAATGTATCCCCTGATGCAGCGATCAGCCAGTCTAGCGGGTCAAACTTATTGGTTTTTATACCTATACCACCCCATGAATAGTAGTTTACGCCATTCACTGTATAGGCGCCCTCATCACAGAAAACTGCCGGAAGAGCCTGTGGATGATCAGCATTAAATTCATCTACACCAAGAAAGTTCATTGAATGAAATGATTTAACAGCCGACTGTGGATGAAAATCTTGAGCCACATAATCAATCAGGGCACCTAAAGCATTAAACATTCCTTGCAAAACAAAACCGGTACCACCATTACGTATTGCTTCAGCAATTAACTCAGCAGAGTTTGAACCTCTATGATTCACGCCATGAGCCGTCGAAACTGATGCTACAAGATCAGGCCTGACTGAAGCCACATAACGCGAGGTTGGGCCACCATGACTATGCCCAATAAGATTCACCTTACTTGCACCTGATATCGCCAGTATCTCCTGAACTTTCACCAACAGCTGTTCACCACGGTTCTCACTGCTCTCCAAGCCTGAAACTGTAGCGATATAAACTTCTGCACCACCAATCTCCAGCGCCTCAGGCACCAGCCAAAAGTAGTCCATACCAAATATATCCTTGAATCCATAAAGCCCATGAACCAATACTATTGGGTAAGTTGTCTGTGTATAGGTTGGATCTGTACCATTCAACTCAGCCAACTGAGAAGGCTGTACATTGGCATTAAAGGTTATACCCGGGCCATTGACTGATAATTCCGGATTACATCCTGTAATTAAAATAACGGCCAATATGACCAATATTTTCGATTGCATTTCTGCTTACCTTATTTTTATTATTTTTCGTTCTAATGAATCCAGAAAATAATAAGGATATGAACAGGTAATGGGCAATTACCTCACTAGACCAA
>CBDUPD010000253.1:0-4664 GCA_965368985.1 uncultured Spongiibacteraceae bacterium
ATTCTGTGCTGGGGGCAGGTGTCTCGTTGCTTGCTGGCTGAAATTGCTGTTGATGAAAATTACGCTGAAGACTTTTTCTGGATAAAAAAATTACTTGAATCAAAACTTTTTTATAAAGTTCCGCCCATGAATACGAGGAAGATTCTGGGTAAGTTTCTGGATGTTAGTGTTTTTACCGGTAATAGAGTTATTAATGAAGGTGATGAGGGAACATGTTGTTATCTTATTAAATCAGGTATCGCTGAAGTGTTTGTTAAGGCTGCTGGCACAGAGCCTGTTGCCGAGCTTGGCCCGGGGGCTGTGTTTGGGGAAGATGCACTGGTAACCAATAATCCGCGTAATGCATCGATAGTAATGAAGACCGATGGTGTATTGATGAAGCTTGAAAAACAGGACTTTTATCAGTTATTAACATCTCCGGCCGTGACCATGGTTACACCAGGTAATGTAGAAGGTTTTTTGAATACAGGTGCCCAGCTTCTGGATGTGCGTACCCAGAATGAGTTTGATTTAGGTCATCATGCAAATGCTATCAATGTTCCCCTTAATCTCGTTTACCTGAAATCTTCGCTTCTTGATAAAGATAAGCTCTATATCACCTATTCACCAACCGAGGAGAGAGCGAAGGCTGCAGCCTTTTTGTTATCAGAGCAGGGCTTTCAGGCGTATGCTTTACAGTCAGGTATTAATTCACTGCCAAGAGAGTTAGCAGATGCTTACTCTGTTATCTAGGGAAGCTCTGAATAATTCGAATAGTTTTTCTGTGACATGAGCCGGAGCAAAGCGGAGACCCCGCCTGTCAAGGCGACCCGAAGGGTGAGCGAAGCGAACAAAGCACCGCGCGGAGAACCGCAGTTTACTTGGCGTAAATGAGGAGGGCCGGCCCCACGAAGTGTTTTGGGTCTTCGAGCACGGAGCTGACGCAGTCACAGGGAAAATAGGCCATTATTCAGAGGTTCCCTAGGCGTATTTATAACTATTATTCATAGTTTAGAATAAGGCCAGCTATCAGGGATGATAAAAAAACGCTCTTCTTCAGATAGCAGCCCCCCATTTTTTTTAACATAGGCAGCCATTAGCGGTGTGTTGACTGACCTTATCTTTTCAACAAGATTTTCTTTATTAAATAGCTCTATGCTTTCAGGTTCATGGCTGGTGCTTAGCCATCTTTTTTTTGGAATAAAAGCCAGTGTCTTGTTCGGGTTTTGCGCTAATAAAAAATTATTAATAGTGAACCATTGAGATAGATTATTTTCGTTATTGAAATCGGTGGGCGCATTTTTATTGCTTTTTCCAATATCTGAAGGTGTAAATAAGTAGCCTTTGATGGCTAATGTCTTTTTTATTTTGTTGATACCGATATTGGAGAGTTCTTTTTTGGCGCAGCTATGTTCGCTTAGCTGGCTTTGATGTTGTGTTATGTGAGCCCATTTTTTTTGTAGTGTATCTTTGCTATTGGGGCCTAGCCAGTTGTTTTTGTCATTGACGGTTTGTGATTTATGGCTTTGAAAAAAAAGATAATATTTAACAGCAACCTCATGGTGAATGAAAAAATCGTTATTAATATCTTTAATGATAAAATCGAATTCACCAATGGTTTTTGAATTTTCACGCACCGGAAGATTTAAACTGATAAGTTGGTATTGTTTGTCATGTTGAAAAAAATATGTCCACAATGATTCATAATACCTTCCGAGACTTCTGCCGCTATAGAGGTCATCTTCAAGAACATCAGGTGATTTATCCAGTATTCTTAGCCAATCTATTCGTGTTTGGTTGAGATTAGGAGATAATGTAGTAACTGATGGGTGTTTGAGTAAATCGGGGCTAAATATTGCCCAAGCAAGATCGCGAGTACTGTTATGATTAAGTGAGTCCATTAGCTCATGTAAAGTAATCATTCTATAAATCTTGACCTGCCAGAAAATTGGCGTTTTTTAAGTATCGTTAATATGATGTATTCTCTACTGTATACTTAACGATTATAGCTATTGAAACAAGAGAAATTATGGAACAGAAATTCAATAATATCGGTTTGATTGGCAGGGTAGGTAATGATCTTGTGCTTGAAACGGTTAAATCCATCAAGTCATTCTTGCTGGAGCGAGGGAAGACAGTTGTTCTTGAAAAGAGAATTGCTGAGCTGTTACCTGATCATGGCCTCGATGTTTCCTCACGTAAACAGATCGGGGAAATGTGTGATCTGGTTATTGTAGTAGGTGGTGATGGCTCAATGCTTGGCGCAGCAAGAGATTTGGCAAAATATGATGTGCCAGTACTGGGTGTGAACAGAGGAGGTTTGGGATTTCTGACCGATGTTTCTCCTTCAGAGGTTGAAGAAAAAATTGCGGAAGTGCTAAACGGTGATTATGTTGTTGATCAACGTTTTTTGCTTGATACGGTAGTAAAGCGTATGGGAGAGATAGTTGGAGAAGGCAGTGCGTTTAATGATGTAGTTGTCAGCTCTGGTGAGATGGCTCGAATGATACAGTTTGAAACCTATATCGAAAGCCAATTTGTTTATTCCCAGCGGTCAGATGGTTTAATTGTTTCTACGCCTACTGGTTCTACTGCATATTCCTTGTCGGGTGGAGGGCCTATTATGCACCCCAAACTTGACGCCCTGGTTTTGGTTCCTATGTTTCCTCATACGCTGACAAGTAGACCAATTGTGGTTGATGGCAATAGCGAAATAAAAATTGTTATTGGTTCAGAGAACCGCATTAACCCGGTTATAACCTGTGATGGTCATCAGATGATTAAGGCTCAGCCAGGGGATGTGATAACAATTCGAAAAAAACCGTTTACCTTGAAACTTATTCACCCCAAAGACCATAATTTTTACTCGGTTTGTCGAAAAAAATTAGGTTGGGGCCAAAAGCTGGTTAATTAGTTAGATGATTCAATCTTCCAGTTTTCATGGTTTCGATATTATTGGTGATGTGCATGGTTGTGCCACAGCATTGGAAATGCTGTTGCAAAAATTGGGCTATCGTCAAACAACTCGAGGTTATGAGTATTTGGATTCTGAAAGTCCCAGGCAGGCGATTTTCGTTGGAGACTTGATAGATAGGGGTGATGAAATTGTTGAAACCTTATCACTTGTGAAGGCGATGTGTGATAACGGTTCTGCTAAAGTGGTAATGGGCAATCATGAGTTTAATGCAATAGCCTACCATACCCCTGTAGCTGATGGTTTTCTTCGGCAACATAATGAGCGCAGTAATAAATCAATAAAGGAAACGCTTGAACAATTCGAAGGTAAATCTGATGAGTGGAAAGAATATCTGGCATGGTTTAAAACTCTTCCATTGTTTCTTGAATTTGAGAGATTTCGAGTTGTACATGCATGCTGGGATGCAGACTTAATTGAGAGTTATCTTAAGAATTATAAAACCAATCAATTGACAGCTGATTTTCTAATGGAGTCTCAAGACCCGGGAGGATTTGCCGGGCAGTTTATTGAGAGGCTAACAAGAGGTATCAGCTTACCTTTTCCAGATGGTATGCCAATACAGGGGAAAGATGGGTTTTATCGTCATAGTTTCAGAGTTCATTTTTGGTCTGACAGTGTAGAAATATATGATGATATTGTTTTTCAGCCTGACCCTTTGCCGCACTTGCACAGGGAGAGGCCAATCACTGATATTGAAAGAGAAAAGTTACTTTATTACCCGTCTGGGGAAAAACCCCTTTTTATTGGTCATTACTGGTTGAATGAAGAGCCTTCTCTGGTAAGTAGCAATATTGCATGTCTTGATTATTCTGCTGTTAATAAAGGTAAACTGGTTGCTTATCGATTTGATGCAGATACAACGGCTTTAACAAATAATAATTTTGTTTTTGTTGATTGTTCAATATCTTGATGTCTGAATTAATACTGGCGATAAAATTTACTTCTGATCAGGATGGGCTGCCTGAGTTTTCTGCATATCTTCGAAAGTTGAGTTTTCCTCATCGTTTGAGTGAGTATCAGGAAGGTCTTGCTCTGTGGGTATATCAGGAGTCGCATGTGTCTGTGATTAATGATTTGTACCAGCGTTATCTGGATGACAATTTACCTGATGTAGCTATTAATCCGGTTAGATCGGCTATTACCCAGACTATCTGGAGAAATTACCTGGCCACGTTGTTGTTTCTGTTATTTTCAGTTATTGGTTTTCTAGGTGTTAAATTCCAATGGTTTTCACTGATTGAGCTGTTCAGCTTTCAGGGTTTTCATATTGAAGGTGGGTCGATGGCGCTTAACTCGCCGTTTATTGCTATTCAAAATATTACAAATGGAGAGGTGTGGCGTTTACTAACACCAATATTTCTTCATTTTGATCTAATGCACATAGCTTTTAATATGACTTTTTTATGGTATTTTTCCAATCAAATTGAACGGACGGAAGGGAAGTTCTTGATCATTGCCTATATTGTTATTGCAGGTGTGATTTCCAATATGGCTCAATTTATTATGGTGCCTGAAAACTTGTTTGGTGGGATGTCAGGTGTGAATTATGGTTTGCTTGCTTACTGTTTTCTGACTAATTATTTATCCAGGCGAAAGGTCTATAATTTTCCTGCAGGATTTTTCTGGTTTTCAGTTGTAATGCTACTACTTGGGTTCTCAGGTGCGTTTCTGTTGATTGGCTATAGTATAGCAAACTGGGCCCATCTTG
>CBDUPD010000254.1:0-4656 GCA_965368985.1 uncultured Spongiibacteraceae bacterium
TCATCTAATAACAGCACTTCTGGCTCTACTGCAATGGTACGGGCAATAACAAGCCGCTGTTGTTGCCCACCCGACATACCCAGCGCTGATTCATTCAGTCGATCTTTCACTTCATCCCATAATGCTGCACCACGCAGTGACTTTTCTACTACTTCATCAAGCACACGCTTTTGGTTAATACCCTGAATACGCAAACCATATGCGACGTTCTCATAAATAGACTTTGGGAACGGGTTGGGTTTCTGGAACACCATACCAATGCGACGACGAAGGGCTGCTACATCAACAGATTTATCATAGATATTATGACTATCAAGACGAATCTCACCACTGATATGACAATCATCAACCAGATCATTCATACGATTAAAACAACGTAACAACGTTGACTTACCACAACCACTTGGCCCGATAAATGCCGTCACCCGTTTTTTGGGGATTTGCATATTGATATTCATCAAAGCCTGTTTGTCACCATAATGAAGATTAAGATTATCAACTTCGAGACAAATCTCTTCATTTGACAGATCGAAGCCCGATAACTTCCTGCCTAAGGCAGACATATCAACCGCATGCGATTTTTTATTTTCTTCTGTAACTTGTTTTTCAGTCATTATCAGTGTTCCAGTGACTTGTATTTTTCGCGAAGATGATTACGTATTGTAACTGCCGAAAGATTCAACAAGGCAATAACAATAACCAACAACAGAGCTGTTGCATATACCAGAGGTCTCGCTGCTTCAACATTCGGGCTTTGAAAACCAACATCGTAAATATGAAAACCCAGATGCATAAACTTTTGATCAAGATGTAAAAATGGATAGTTACCATCAAACGGTAATGATGGAGCAAGTTTTACAACACCTACCAACATAAGTGGCGCAACCTCACCTGCTGCACGAGCAACCGCAAGAATCAAACCTGTCATCATTGCAGGGCTTGCCATCGGCAATACAACACGCCACAGTGTTTCTGCCTTGGTTGCCCCCAAAGCCAGACTACCCTCTCTCACAGCTCGCGGAATACGCGCCAAACCTTCTTCGGTAGCAACAATAACAACAGGTAAAGTTAATAGCGCCAATGTTAATGATGCCCATAACAGGCCAGGTGTACCGAATGTTGGTGAAGGCAATGCTTCAGGAAATAAAGCGTGGTCTATATGTTCTCCGATAAAGTAGATAAAAAATCCTAATCCAAACACACCATAAACAATGGATGGCACACCGGCCAGATTATTTACTGCAATACGTATAGCACGAGTTACCGGGCCCTGTTTAGCATATTCACGCAAGTAAACAGCTGCCACCACACCAAATGGCGTTACCATAATAGACATTAACAACACCATCATTACAGTACCAAAAATTGCCGGATAAATACCACCTTCGGTATTTGCCTCTCTGGGGTCATCAGTCAAAAATTCCTTTAGCTTACTCAGATAAGCCACTATTTTTTCAAATAGTGACAACTTATTGGGCCTAAGCGCACGAACAATATTGGCAACTTTAATTTCAGTTACTGAACCATCCATAACTTCTACCAGGATACTATCACGATCGGCAGCCACATAGAGTTGGGTCAACTGTTCCTGCAATACCTTATATTCAGCATCAAGCACTTTTTTATCAGCTTCAATCTGTGCCATTTTATTGGCCATGGTTTGCGCATCGGGTTTATTTAACGCCAGACGCCGGGTTTTTAAACGTAAACGCTCCATTCCATAGTTAATTGCACCGATTTCACCTTTCTCAATAACATGAATCTCTTCCTTGATTTTTAACGCCCGCCCCAGGCGCATTTCAAATGCCGACCACATGGTGTCTTCATTGCCGTCTTGAATTCCTGGAACCTCATTACCCGCTTCTTTTACTGACAATAGTTTTCCGTAAAAGCTACCCCACTCTGTTCTCTCAAGTACCATAATATCTTCAGGGTATGAAATTTCAGTAAAATACGAATTCAGAAACCAGCCGAAATCTGCACCTGTAACATCACGATTACCGACCTTCATCAAGTAGCGATCATAATCCTTATTTTTGTCAGGTACATTAACGCCCGCGGATATCAGCTGACGTCCAGAAACTTTTTCTCGATCAACGATTTCTCCGATAATACGTACAGGCTTCTCTATACCAGGCAATTGATATTGCGCCTGCATAACATCAGAAGGCCAAAAATGCTTAAACCCGTTAACCGCAAGCACAAGTAAAAGCCCCACAACAGCAATAATACTTATGGCTACAGCAGCAGCATTCAACCAAACCCAGGCATCACCACTTTTCAACCAGGCCGAGACTGTTAGTTTTTGCGTCTTCATACTCAACCCTCCTAAAGTGACCCATATTTCTTACGCAGGTTATGACGAATCATTTCCGCCCCTGTATTAACAATAAAAGTAAATAAGAACAATACAAATGCTGCTAAAAACAATACACGATAATGAGTGCTTGCCACTTCTGCTTCTGGCACTTCAACAGCGATGTTTGCAGACAATGTACGCATACCTTCAAAGATATTAGCATCCATAATGGGCGTATTACCTGTAGCCATTAGCACAATCATGGTTTCACCCACAGCGCGGCCCATACCAATCATCAAAGCTGAGAATATCCCCGGGCTTGCTGTTGGCAACACCACACCCGATAATGTTTGCCATGGGGTTGCACCCAAAGCAAGCGAGCCATAGCTTAAATGTTTCGGCACTGAAAATATGGCATCTTCTGCAATAGAAAAGATAGTAGGTATAACAGCAAAGCCCATGGCCACACCAACAACCAGAGCATTACGCTGGTCAAAAGAGACACCCAGATCATTGGTAAGCCAGTTACGCATATCACCGTTAAACAAGGCTGTCTCAATAAATGGACTAATAGCCAGACACAGACCACCAAGAACAAGAACAACAGGTATTAATATCAGACCATGCCAACCTTCATCAATGGTGTTTTTCCACTCTGTAGGCAAACGGCTCATCAGGAATGCAAATATCACAATGGCTGGCGGCATAAACAGGAATAATGAGAAAATACCCGTTAGATTGCGCTCCATAAACGGCGCTAACCATAATCCTGCAAGAAAACCCAAAATAACCGTTGGCAGTGCTTCCATTAATTCTATCAATGGCTTAACTTTTCGACGCATCATGGGCGTCATGAAATAAGCCGTATAAATTGCACCAAAGACAGCTAAAGGAGCACCAAGCAACATTGCATAGAATGCTGCTTTCAGCGTACCAAAAGCCAGGGGTGTTAATGAAAGCTTAGGTTCAAAATCGTTATTTGACGCTGACGACTGCCAGATATAATCAGGTTCAGGGTAGCTCTCATACCACACTTCATCCCAGAGTGAGTGCCATGATACCTCCGGATGTTTGTTATCAACTCTCAGCACATGCAGTTTGTTATCTTCTGTCATAACCAGCAATTTGTTTGCACGAGGAGACAATGCAACATGCACTGGTTTGGCATCCAGCATCTGCTCACTAAATGCCTTTCTGTGGGCCGTTGTGTGGAAAATCTCAACATAACCATCATCACTCACTGCAACAAAGCCCTTTCTTCTTTGTTCCAGAGCCAGATTCATACCCTTGTCACCGTCTACTGTAAAATCCCTGATCTGCTTTAAAAAAGCTTTCCCCTGATCGTCACGCACCATAAACCATTGACTAACCGTTAAGTTCTCATCAGCTATAAGCAGTGAAATACCACCCAGCAAAAAACGAATATCTGCTACCGGAGAAGGTAAAACTACTTTTTCCAGCGAAGCCTGATTAATATCAATAACATTAAGAATCTGGTCAGATGAAGCAACAAATACCACACGCAGTCCCTCATCAATCAATATCGCTTTGGTATTATCTGAAATTTCAGGTAAATCCATTACTTCAGCTTCAATGGATAACTCACCATCAAAATCTTCTTCAACCGCGAAATCAACCCCGATCAACCCGGTACCATCATCAGCAACAACAAGCAGTCTCTCCTCGTCATTACGCATACTGATATTTTGCAAGGGGGATCCACTTTCGGAGATTGTTAATGGTGCTTCACCATATGGATATTCAACCCACGGGGAAATCACACGCTTATCTTCAGGGTATGAGATTTTATACTGGTGTCTGGCGATTATCGCTGTACCATCACTCAAACCAAATACCATTAACCGGCTTGCATCTGAATTAATCTCAAAACTGCTAATATATACGTCTGTCGGCAGAGGTAGTGATATCGTTGTGTTTTCAGATCCATCATGTAGATTAAAAAAGACAAAATCACCAGTCGAGGTTACACGAAGAGCAACTTCATTTTGCTCTTCTACAGTCAGGTAAAGTGTGTCATCAGATGCTTGCTCTGAAAGCTGATAGCTATATTCCTTTTCGACATCTGCCGATTGAAACATCGGAACAACTTCATACAATAAATATAGAAATATCAACATTATCGCAACGATAACACTGATACCGCCCACGGCAATACTTCCGCTGGCCAGTTTATCTTTCAAATGGCGAATACGGTTGTAGCGCCGAATTCGGGGCGAATCAAAATCAACAATAGAGGTGCTTGATGAAGCAGAACGGGATGTCATTGACACTGAAACCTGATTAATTTTCGATTGCCAGAAATTATATCCATACTATATGACAGAAATGTGACACCG
>CBDUPD010000255.1:0-4651 GCA_965368985.1 uncultured Spongiibacteraceae bacterium
GATAGATGAAGTTTATGCCGATGAAGCATCCATTACAGAGCGCGGACTTGAAGCGTCACAACTCGCTAACGATATTCAAACGATAAACAGCCAGCAAATTTCAAACCTTATTGAACAAGCTGACGCGGTAATGAGCTTATAACATGCTATTACATATTATTAGCAAATCACCATTAAAACACTCTGCACTCAATGATGCCCTGCCGTTTATCAATGAAAATGACACCGTGATATTCATTGATGATGGCGTCTACGCAAACATTGCAGATACACCTCAAATAAAAGAGCTGTCAGAAAAAAACTGTACGATTACTGCCCTTATCGATGACCTGAAAGCTCGCGGACTTAACCCAGAAAAAAAACTGGCAACACCCATAGAAATGTCTGACTTTGTAGAACTGGCATTCAATGCAAATAAGTCAGTTAGCTGGTATTAAGGGCCGATATGTCTGAATCACTTTTTGACAAGGAAGGCTTTATCAAAGAGCTTTCTTCATGGAATGAAGAGATGGCAAAAACCATCGCCTCTGAAGAAAACATCAAGCTCACCGACGAACACTGGCAACTAATCTACTGTGCTCGTGAATACCACGATAACTTTGATATATCTCCAGAAATGCGCCCATTAGTAAAATGGGTAGCAGAAAAACTTGGCCCCGATAAAGGTCGCAGCATCTATTTACTTAGCCTGTTCCCTGACAGCCCGGCCAAACTCATCAGCAAAATTGCTGGATTACCCAAACCCCCTAATTGTATTTAGATTTTTCACTATGACTTTAGCAACAACTGAACATCCTTTTGCACAATATGTAAGAACTCTTGGTAAAGGAAAAAAAGGCTCTCGCTCTCTTAGCCAACAAGAAGCTTACGATGCTTTCACATCTATTTTAAAAGGCGATGTTGAAGACCTGCAACTGGGCGCCTTTCTAATGTTATTACGTGTTAAAGAAGAGAGCGCTGAAGAAATCGCAGGCTTTGCTCAGGCATGTAAAGATCATATCGCAGCCCCACAAGACATCTCGGTTGATATTGACTGGTCAAGCTATGCAGGGAAACGCAAGCAACTACCCTGGTTTATTGCCAGCCTGCTCATTCTTGCACAAAATGGCCACCGTATATTTATTCACGGTGCAAAAGGCCATACAGCTGGCAGACTCTACACAGAAAATGCCTTTAAAGAACTTGGATTACCTATTGCTAACAACTGGCAAGAAACAAAAAACCAGCTCGATACGTCTAATTTAAGCTATATGTCAGTTGAAAACTTCTGCCAACCATTGCACGACATGCTCAATATGAGAAACCTGCTAGGCTTGCGCTCTCCTGTACATACTCTTAGCCGCTTAACAAACCCGTTAAAGGCCAGGTATTCATTTCAAAGTATTTTCCACCCGGCTTATGCAGCGACTCACCAACATGCAGCCCACCTGCTCAACCAGAAAAACATGGCTGTATTTAAAGGTGAAAGTGGTGAAATAGAACGAAAATCAGACGCCACCTGTCTGGTAAAAAGCATTATTAATGGTGAGTTACACGAAGAAAAATGGCCTCGCTTACTTGAAGGCAAACAAGAAGCCACTGAAGAACTGGATTTAGAGCACTTCAAGGCAGTTTGGCAGGGTACCACCACAGACTCTTATGGCGAACAAGCTACCATTGGCACACTCGCTATCATTCTAAAATTAGTTGAAAGTCTGGATTCCTGTGAGGCCGCTCAAATCAGAGCAACCGAACTCTGGAATAACAGAGATAAAAGCCGGCTGTAACTACCAGATTGGTATAAGGCTATCCGGCTCTTGACTGCCAAGATCACCGTTAGCCTGATTCTCTTAAGCTTTTTTATCTTATTATGTGCCTGAATATCGCATGATACAGGTGCTTTTCATATAATACCCCCAGATTACTCAAACGAGAAGTACATGCCTCTTTCAAGCTACCAGCCAGAACAATACTCTACCCTGCTAGAAAGCAAGCAGGAGCGCTTAACAGCCCTGCTAAAGCCTTTTAACACACCCGCACTTGATGTCTATGAATCCCCTGTGTCAGGTTTTAGAATGCGAGCCGAATTCCGCTTCTGGCATTCTGCTGATGATGCCAATTATGTCATGTTCCCAAAAGGCCAGCCTGACAAACCCATGGTTATCAAAGAGTTTCCCATAGCACACCCAAAAATCAATGAACTCATGCAAGCTCTGCGTAGTGAGATCTTAAAATCAGAAATATTAAAAACCAAACTCTTTCAAATTGAGTTTCTAACAACGCTCGCAGGAGACAGCCTGATTACTATGATCTACCATCGCCAACTGGATGATCAATGGGTGCAAGAAGCAAGAGAGCTTGAGAAAACGCTCTCAACATCAATCATCGGCCGTAGCCGCAAACAGAAACTGGTATTATCAAAAGACTATGTTGACGAAACCCTGCATGTTTCCCAAAAAGATTATCACTATCGTCAAATAGAAGGGAGCTTTACCCAGCCTAACGCTTATATCAATCAACACATGCTTTCATGGGCACAAGAGCAATTAAGCGACAAAACAGGCGATTTTCTCGAACTTTATTGCGGCAATGGTAACTTTACGATCGCTCTGGCAAAACAGTTTAATCTGGTACTGGCAACAGAAATCAGCAAGCCTTCGGTTAAGGCAGCACACCACAATTTTGCCACTAACCAAATCTCCAATGTGAAAGTCTGCCGTATGTCGAGTGAAGAGATTACCACCGCCCTGAATGGTGATCGTGAATTTCGCCGACTCAAGGAACAGGAGATCGATCTTGATCAATACCAATTTAGTACCGTATTAGTCGACCCCCCTCGAGCAGGACTTGATAACGCCACCCTGAAACTCATTCAAGGCTTTGAACATATCCTCTATATCTCATGCAACCCTGAGACCCTCACTGACAACCTGGCAAGTTTGTGTAAAACACACTCAATCACCCGTTCCGCCCTGTTTGACCAGTTCCCTTACACCGAACATATAGAAACAGGTATTTTTCTTACACGAAAACTGGCCTAAAATCGCCAAAAATAATCCTGTTTGATTATCGTGAATTTGTTACTTTTCAACTCAACTTACGCACAATTTTTTAAGCATACGCGCTAAGTTATTGATTTTATGTAATGGTGAATATTTTCCACAATTTCTGTGGATAACTTTTGGGATAACTCTAAAAAAACTATCAAAAACCGCGATAAATATACACCCAAGACAGATTGATCAATTTTTAACCAGTATATATTTAATATAGAATTTTCAAAGAGTTACAAGATTGCAATAGCCCACATGACATTTTTTTAACTTTTTTATGACTTTTTTCTGTCATATTTATTTCTCTGTGAATAAAACGTTCCATATTTTAGAAAGTTGTAAGCAATTTCACGCTATTTTCGGTGAATAGCGTACTAAATACACCAAACCTGCAAAACTGCATGCATACTTTTGCAAACCGGAATTTTTTATAAGGATTTTCAACATAAATAGTTTTCCGATAGCTGCCTGAGTTAGAATAGCGCCTTTGTTAATTTCCACGCCTTACTATGCCCTCATTAGTCAATACAGAAGAACGTATCCCCAAACAATCGGGTGATAAAAAATACTGGAGTAACTTGCATGATGCCGCCCTGGCATTCGCGATTGCCGAATCAGCACAAAACTCTCAACAAACAACGTTAGTTATATGTGATAACAGCCAACTAGCCAATGAGCTTGAAGAGCAGGTACACTTCTTTGCACCAGACCTGGAGTTATTACACTTTCCGGATTGGGAAACCCTGCCTTACGACAGGTTCTCACCACACCAGGATATTGTCTCTGAGCGATTGCGCTGTCTTTACCAACTAAGCAATCAACCCAGAGCCGTCTTATTTGTTCCTGTCACCACTTTAATGTTGCGAATATCACCTACTGACTTTGTTAAGCAAAACAACTTGAAGCCGCTAACTATCAATGTGTAGATACTGTATATGAACATGGTGAATTTGCTATTCGTGGCAGTATTATTGACCTCTACCCAATGGGTAGCGACTCCCCTTTTCGTATTGAACTATTTGATATTGAAGTAGAGCAGATAAAAACCTTTAACCCTGAAAACCAGCTAACTGTCAGTGTTATCAAAGAAATCGATATCTTGCCTGCAAGAGAATTTCCTTTTGATAAAGACAGCATCAATACGTTTACAGATAACTGGTATAAACACTTCGAAGATATCAGCCTGAAAGAAACACACTTTCACGAAGACCTCAGTCAATCAATCAGCTTTGCCGGTATCGAGTATTACCTACCACTCTTTTTTAATAAAACTGCCAGCTTGCTTGATCACCTGCCAGAAAACTGCATGGTGTTTTCTACCGAAAATATTGAAGCTAACTGTCGACAATACTGGCATGACATTCAATTACGTTATGAACAATACCGTGTTGATAAAATGCACCCTTTGCTACCCCCGGATACTGTTTTCATGAGAGAGAATGAGCTATTTTCTCAATTGAAACACTATCCTCGTATTGTACTCACATCTCAAGATCTTGATGACAAAGCCAAGGGCTTCTTTTGGAATAACACCAGCAAACGAACCGACCTGACTATTGATGCTCACTCTCCCAACCCCTATCAGCGCATCACTCAACATATTGACAACACCGAACACC
>CBDUPD010000256.1:0-4625 GCA_965368985.1 uncultured Spongiibacteraceae bacterium
ATAGTTGCCAACAAAATTCCTGAAGCAACTTCTCCCTTTCGAATCTGTTCAGCTATAGCCGGCATAAACAGGCGAACAACAAAAAATGCGGCAAGCTGCACAATTAATGCCACAACACCCCATAAGATACACTCAAGATTGGTTTGTGCATTTTCGATGGCGCTGGCTAGCGGAATAACAAAACCAATCATACTACCGGTAAATGCTATCGCTGCCGCAGAATCATTTTTCTTTATCAATTCCCATTCATTAAGATGGGTCAACCAGTTATACAACATGGTATAGAAGGTTAATAAAATACCTCCAATAGCAAAATATGACAAAAACGCTGGCAAACCTTGTAGATAACTCAGCACTTGCTCCAACATATTATTTCCTCATGTACCCTATTGTTGATTGTCTCTGTTCTCGTGAGACTCAAGTCTGCATTTCTTTAAAAAATCAGTTAATCTATCTTACAACTTTGCAATACGTTCATCCAAAACTTATCTGTTCTTTTTAAACGGGTTATAATCAGTTACCGATTAAGCAGGATTCAAGCATCATGATTGACAGACTTTGGCATACCATTCGGGAAGAAACAGAACGCGAGACAAAAAACGAACCCATTCTCGCCAGCTTTCTCCATTCTACTATTCTGAACCACGATACACTTGAAGCGGCCTTAAGCTATCACCTGGCCAATAAGCTCGACTGCAATGAAACACCTGCCATATTGCTTCGTGAGGTCATTCAAAGCGCCCTGCAAGACGATCCGGAAATTATTGAGGCTATTCGTGCTGATGTACGCGCTGTTTATGAGCGTGACTCTGCCTGTCATACATTTTCAACACCCTTCTTATATTACAAAGGCTTTCTGGCTCTGCAGTCTTACCGAATTGCCCACTGGTTATGGCAACAGCATCGCCATTCAATGGCATTTTATTTCCAGTACCGTATCTCTGTTGTATTTGGCGTTGATATTCATCCAGCTGCAAAAATTGGACGCGGCATCATGATTGACCACGCAACCGGACTGGTTATTGGTGAGACATGCGTTGTAGGCAATAATGTTTCCATTATGCAATCAGTCACTCTCGGAGGCACCGGCAAAGAGGAAGGTGACCGCCACCCCAAAGTCAGTGACGGTGTATTGATCAGTGCAGGGGCGAAAATATTGGGCAATATAAGCATTGGGGAAGGCGCAAAAATTGGTGCGGGCAGTGTCGTGCTTATCGATATACCGGCCCATACCACAGCTGCAGGTGTTCCGGCAATAATAATCGGCAAGCCACAAGCCGATCAACCCGCTCTGGAGATGAACCATCAGTTTAGTTGTGATATTGACTGCAACAAAGACGACTAAAATCAACTGCCTGAAAGCCATACATGCCGTGACTTTCAGGCTTAATCACCATATGATCTAAAAGAGTTTTCTGGATATTCCAAGAAAGTCTTCTATAATTATTACAAAATGTTCACAAAGATAGCCCATAGTAGTAAGCTATCTAAAAACGGGGGGACCTATGAATATTTTGAATAAGAGAATGGTGGCATCAGCTTTTATACTGTTACTAGCAAGCGCTTCGGCATTTGCCAATAATGATAAAATCGAATGCCCGACACATCTGGTAAACTTCTGGAAAACATTTGCCATGCAGACCGAAAATCCGGATGCGATTCCGGGCTTTCTGTTATCTAATGAGTGTTTTCGAGCAACAACTTCACCTGAATTTTACGAATTGGCACTAAAACGCCTCGATCATCCGGAAAATGCCAAGCTTGTTGGTCAGTTATATTCAGAGCTTACCTGGACAAACGGGTACACATACGAGTAACAGATAATCACCAATTAGACTGTTATTTATAGCTTCACGCTTCCCCCAAATGCGTGACAGTATAAATAACGCAAAAAAATACCCGCTAATCAGCGGGTATTTTCGTTATATCAGGCCAACTATTTGTGATATTGGGCCGATAGCTCATGTACCGCATTAATAAACACACCGGCATTTTCCGGATCAACCTCGGGTGTTATACCATGCCCAAGATTAAACACATGGCCATTACCTGTGCCAAAATCTTCCAGAATACGCCCTACCTCATTGCGAATTGCCTTGGGCGAAGCATAAAGCATCGTTGGGTCCATATTTCCCTGTAGTGTTACCCGGTCACCAACACGCTTGCGAGCTTCACCGATATTAATCGTCCAGTCGAGACCCAGTGCATCACAGCCGGTATCTGCAATCGACTCAAGCCAAAGACCACCATTTTTGGTAAAGAGAATGACGGGCACTTTACGGCCTTCATTCTCACGTATTAAACCCTTTACTATTTTATCCATATATTTCAATGAGAACTCCTGATACCCATGCGCACTCAATGCTCCGCCCCAGGTATCAAAAATTTGTACCGCTTGCGCACCTGCAAGAATTTGCTCATTCAAATAGTCGATAACGCAATCAGCCAATAAATCGAGCAAACTGTGCATTAATTCAGGCTGATCATAAGCCATGGTTTTGGCAGCACGAAAGTCCTTACTGGATCCGCCTTCAACCATATAGGTTGCCAACGTCCAAGGGCTACCGGAAAAACCAATAAGTGGTACACGGCCATTCAACTCCCTGCGAATGGTTTTTACTGCATTCATTACATATGACAAATCATCTGCTGCTTTAATCTTGTGCAATGCTTCGAGGTCAGCCTGCGTACGAACCGTCTTTTTAAATTTTGGTCCTTCTCCCGTTTCAAAATATAAACCCAGTCCCAGCGCATCTGGCACTGTAAGAATATCGGAAAAAAGTATTGCCGCATCCAGCGGGTAGCGCTCCAGAGGCTGCAAGGTGACCTCACAAGCAAAGTCGGCATTCTTGCACAGACTCATGAAATCGCCCGCCTGGGCACGGGATGCACGATATTCAGGCAGATAACGACCTGCTTGTCGCATCATCCAGACCGGTGTGCAATCAACCGGCTCACGCATCAAGGCTTTTAGAAACCGATCATTTTTTAACTCTGCCATAATAAATCTTCTGTATGTTTTATAAAAAAACCCACTTATTAAGTGGGCTGTATTATTCTTTGATTAACGCAATTATACCTTGAGATAGCTCAAAATACTTATGCCGCCTTATGTTCTTTTTGTATAGCCGACTGACCCGCCAAACACATGATTGAAAACAACAGCTTTTATGACGCAATATTTTCCTGAATAACAGCTTTCATCAATTCCAGAGCAAAGTCTTCTGTTATTACAGCCGTACCGAGAGCGGTTAACAACACCAATCGAATATTGCCCTGTATATTCTTCTTGTCTACTGCCATGGCATCAACAAAATCGGCAACACTCATATCAGCAGGTGCCAAAATGGGCAATTTTGCCTGGGTCAGTAAATTTTTAGTTCGCGCCAAAACACTCTCGGGCAGCCAGCCCAAACGACATGACAGGTCAACAGCCATTACCATACCCACAGAAACTGCCTCACCATGTAACCATTTACCATAACCCTGTGAGGTTTCTATCGCATGACCAAAAGTATGCCCAAGGTTTAAAATTGCCCTTAGACCACCTTCTTTTTCATCTTTAGCAACTACATCTGCCTTCACTTCACATGATCGCTTAATCGCATAAGTTAATGCCTGCTCATCTCTGGCATTCAGTGCTTCCATATTGTTTTCAAGCCAATCAAAGAATTCTTCATCTGCAATCAGGCCATATTTAATCACTTCTGCAAGACCTGCTGCCAACTCCCTGTCAGGCAAGGTGCTCAATGAATCGGTATCGATCACAACCAAACGCGGCTGATGAAAAGCCCCAATCATATTTTTCCCAAGGGGATGATTTACACCTGTCTTGCCACCCACTGACGAATCTACTTGTGACAGCAAAGTGGTTGGCACCTGAATAAAATCAATACCCCTCTGATAACATGCCGCTGCAAAACCGGTCATATCACCCACAACACCCCCACCAAGTGCAATCAACAGACTACTTCTGTTTAATCTGTTTTTTAACAGCTCATCAAAAACAAGCTCTACACTTTGCATGGTTTTATACTGCTCGCCATCAGGCAACTCAACCACAACATCTGCATTGACCAGTTTCTGCAGTTTTTCCAGATACAGGGGAGCTATCGTTGTATTGGTTACAATACAAATTTTCTTATTGGCAATAAGATCTGCAAAGACCGATGCATCCGAAAGATAACCAGAGCCAATATAGATCGGGTAGGCTCTTTCCCCGAGATTCACGGTTAATTTCATAAGTAACTTGCTTAAGAGTTTAAATTTTCTAACTGAAGGGGGGATTGTAGGGGGCTACTGCTGTTTTTTCCAGTAATCTACAATGGCATTTACAACTGCCTTTGGTTTTGAGCGATCAGTTTCAATAACAAAATCTGAAACTTCACGATAAAGAGGCTCCCTGATCTTCATCAAATCCGTCAAAACCTGCTCTGGATTTGCCTGCTGAAGTAACGGACGATTTTTATCTTTAGCCGTCCGGTGTACTTGCTGCTTCACAGAAGCATATAAAAAAACGACACCACCCACACGTCTCAATAAATGTCTATTCTCTTCCCGGGTGACTATTCCGCCACCGGTCGCAATAACTGCCGGCTCACCTTCAATAACTTCAAAAAGTGTCT
>CBDUPD010000257.1:0-4609 GCA_965368985.1 uncultured Spongiibacteraceae bacterium
CAGCGTATCACCACCGCCTGCAATCGAAAAACCTTCACTCTCGGCAATGGCCAGTGATATCGCCTTGGTGCCTTCACCAAACTGATCAAATTCAAATACACCAACCGGGCCATTCCATATAATGGTTTTTGCTTCTTTTAAAATCGCTGCCAGCACTGCACTAGTCTCCGGCCCTATATCAAAAATCATATCATCATCAGCAACATCATCTACAGATTTTAAGCTGGCTACTGCTGATTCAGAAAACTCCTTGCCGGTAATCACATCAACAGGTATGGGAATTGCGGTTTTTTCCATCAGCGCCTTTGCATTAGCAATCAGATCTTCTTCGTACAAAGACTTGCCTACCGGTTTACCACTAGCTGCAAGAAAAGTATTGGCAATACCACCGCCAACAATAATCTGGTCACATTTCTCTGACAGGGTTTCAAGCACAGTCAACTTGGTAGAAACCTTTGAGCCACCAACAATAGCCACCATTGGGCGCGCAGGATTACCCAGAGCTTTTTCAAGTGCATCCAGTTCTCCAGATAATAAGGGACCTGCGCAGGCAACAGGTGCAAACCTGGCTACGCCATGCGTAGAAGCCTGGGCACGATGCGCTGTACCAAATGCATCCATTACATACACATCACACAGCGCCGCATACTGTTTTGACAATATTTCATCGTCTTTTTTCTCACCCTTGTTAAAGCGAACATTTTCAAGCAATACAACTTGTCCACTTTCAACAGGTACTTCTGTACCCAGGTAATCAGTAATCAGTTTAACTTCCTTGCCAAGCGATTCAGAAAGGTAATCAGCAACCGGTGCTAAAGTGAATGCCGCATTTTCATCAACAGTGCCACCCTCAACCGGGCGCCCCAGATGTGACATTAAAATAATCCCTGCACCTGATTCCAGCGCCTGCTGGATAGTTGGCAGTGATGCCCTGATACGGGCAGCACTGGTAACCTTGCCATCTTTTATCGGCACATTCAGGTCTTGTCGAATCAACACTCGCTGATTACTCAAATTAATATCACTCATGCTTTTAACGGCAAGGGGCATGCTTTTCTCTCTCTTTAATCTATGTCTTTTTCAATGGGGTCAGACTCGATTGAAGTTGACCGTATTGAGAAATTAAATCATACCTATTTTCAATCGAGTCTGACCCCATTGAAGAAGGAAGCCTGCAAATTCTTATAATCTGCTTATGTACGCAGCCACATCAAGCATACGATTGGCATACGCCCACTCATTATCAAACCAGACAAACAGTTTTAACAACTTATCACCACTGACTCGCGTCTGGGTAGCATCAACTATTGCCGAACGCTCATCATGATTAAAATCTATTGATGCCAATGGCTGATCACAATAACCGATAACACCCGGGTTCTTTTCGGCGACAGCTTTCATCAACGCATTAACCGCCTCAACATCAACCTGCTGTTTCAGTAATACAGTAATATCCATGGCTGACACATTCATTGTCGGTATTCTTACCGCCTGAGCACTTAACAAGCCTGTTAACTCTGGAAGAATACGCTCAATACCTTTTGCCAACCCGGTTTCGACAGGAATCATCGACTGGCTTGCACTACGGGTTTTGCGTAAATCAGTATGATGATAGGCATCTATCACTGGTTGATCATTCATCGCAGAATGGATGGTAGTAATAGTTGCGCATTCAATACCATAAGCATCATTCAATACTTTTAATACTGGCACACTACCATTAGTAGTACATGAGGCATTAGATATTACACAATGCTCTGCTTTCAGCTGCTCATGATTAACACCATAAACAACAGTCAGGTCTACATCCGCTTCTGCAGGCTGAGAAAACAGAACTTTTCCTGCACCATTGACCAAATGTGACTCTGCTGTTTTTCTATCAGTAAAGCTGCCACTACACTCCAGCACCAGATCAATATCTTTCCAGCAAAGATTTTCTACCAATTCTTCATGGGTAATTTTAATTGATTGATCATTGATACGCAGCTGATCTCTTTCTGTCAATTCAACAGTGCCTTTCAAGCGACCGTGTGTAGAGTCATACTGCGTAAGATGGCAGATAGTTTCACAATCAGCAGGCTCATTAATCGCCACTATCTGCATTGATTCACTATACGGGCTTTCTAACAGGGCGCGTAAAACACTGCGCCCTATACGACCATAGCCATTTATTGCCAGACGGTACATTGGATATACCCTAGTCTTCAAGCAACTCACTGGCCGCAGCAACTACGCGCTCAACAGTAAACCCAAAATGTTTATACAGATCATCGGCGGGCGCAGACTCACCAAATGAATCCATTCCAATAATACGACCATCAAGACCTACATACTTGTACCAGAAATCTGCAATACCCGCTTCAATAGCAACGCGTGGAAGCACATCAGAAGGCAATACCGACTCTTTATAATCGGCATCCTGTGCATCAAAAACTTCTGTAGAAGGCATGGAAACGACACGTACGGCTTTACCTTTAGCTACAAGCTCAGCCTGTGCATCTAACGCCAACTGCACTTCTGATCCCGTTGCACTCAAGATCAGCTCTGGAGCACCCTCACAATCATTTAAAACAGAAGCCCCACGAGCAATATTTTCCAGTTGCTCATCATTACGTGGCTGACATTCCAAACCTTGACGGGAAAAGATTAATGCTGAAGGACCTGTTTGACGCTCAATCGCTGCTTTCCAGGCTACTGCAGATTCTACGGTATCACATGGACGCCAGGTTTCAACATTGGGTGTATGGCGCAAGCTGGACATTTGCTCAACCGGTTGATGCGTTGGGCCATCTTCACCCAGACCAATCGAATCATGCGTATAAACGAATATACTACGCTGCTTCATTAAAGCAGCCATACGCACAGCATTACGTGCATATTCCATAAACATCAAAAAGGTTGCACCGTAAGGAACAAGGCCACCATGCAAGGCAATACCATTCATCATGGCACTCATACCAAACTCTCGCACACCATAATAAACATAGTTACCTGATGCATCATCAGCCGTTACACCTTTTGAACCCGACCAGATAGTCAAATTAGAACCCGCAAGGTCAGCAGAACCACCCAATAACTCAGGTAGTAATGGACCATAGGCATTTAATGTATTCTGAGAGGCTTTACGTGAGGCCACTTTTTCACCGACTGCCTGACACTCTTTAATATAGGCAGTGGCTTTTTCAGCAAAATCAGCCGGTAAATCACCGGCACTACGGCGTACAAATTCAGCTGCCAGCTCAGGGTAAGCAGCTTTATAGGCTGCCAGTTTTTCATCCCATGCTTTCTCGGCGCTTTCACCTTTATCTCGTGCATTCCAGCCAGCATAAATATCTTCAGGTATCACAAACGGCTCATGTGACCAACCCAGGGTTTCACGAACCAGAGCGATTTCATCATCACCCAGTGGCGCACCATGACAATCTTCTTTACCCTGCTTATTCGGGGAACCTTTACCGATGACTGTTTTACAACAAATAATGGTAGGCTTCGATGATTCAGCCTGCGCCGCATCAATAGCTGCTTTTAATGCCGCAGAATCATGACCATCTACTGCTGGAATCACATGCCAGCCATAAGCTTCAAAACGTTTTGGCGTATCATCAGTAAACCAGCCTTCAACTTCACCATCGATTGAAATGCCGTTATCATCATAAAAAGCGATCAATTTGCCCAGACCTAAAGTACCCGCCAATGAACAGGACTCATGCGAGATTCCTTCCATCAAACAGCCATCACCCATAAACACATACGTGTTGTGGTCAACAATGTCATGGCCCGGTTGGTTAAACTGGTCAGCCAGTATTTTTTCAGCCAGCGCCATACCTACAGCATTGGTAATGCCCTGTCCCAAGGGACCGGTTGTAGTCTCAATACCTGGTGCATAGCCATATTCCGGGTGCCCCGGTGTTTTTGAGTGTAATTGACGAAAGTTTTGCAAATCTTCAATAGCCAGATCATAGCCACTCAAGTGCAACAATGAATAAATCAACATAGAACCGTGACCATTGGATAACACAAAGCGATCACGATCTGCCCAATCTGGATTTGCCGGATTATGCTTCAGGTAGTCGTTCCACAGCACTTCAGCAATATCTGCCATCCCCATCGGGGCACCAGGGTGGCCACTTTTGGCTTTTTGAACGGCGTCCATACTAAGGGCACGAATAGCATTGGCTAAATCTGATCGAGAAGGCATTAAATAGCTCCTGAAAATTAAATTGCATAAGATTGAGGGCGCATATTTTCTCGCAGGCCGAGCACAAGCGCAAATGAAACCATCACTTTCTGGTCATTTATCTATAAAATCTTGCAATTTATGCCGATGTTAATATCTATATCAAAATATTTTGATATAGATTGCCAGTACTGATACACTGCCTGCCATGTCAACAATCACACAAATACCTCAAAGTTTGGTAAACAGTGAAAGCCTGGCGCAGTTTTGCAAAGCCAGCGCTGATGAACTGCGTGTGAAAATTTTACGTACTTTGCGCAATGACTCCTTTAGCGTTCAGGAGTTGTGCCAAATATTCGACCTGAAACAATCGGCCATGAGCCACCACCTTAAGGTACTTGCTGCGGCCCAACTGACCACTACGCGACGCGA
>CBDUPD010000258.1:0-4590 GCA_965368985.1 uncultured Spongiibacteraceae bacterium
AGCCATTGAAGATATGGCAATCAAAGACATTACCGATATATCGGCTACTACCCCGGGTGTTCAAATAGCACCCTCACCGGGTGGAACAACCGGAGCAACCGTGGCGATTCGTGGGGCTACCATCGTAAACCCGGCAATTACCTGGGAGCCAGCAGTCGGCATCTATTTTGATGGTGTATTTATTGCCAAAAATGTTGGCGGCCTGTTTGATGTTGCTGAGCTGGAACGTATTGAAGTGCTGCGTGGTCCACAAGGTACACTGTATGGGAAGAATACCAGTGGTGGTGCAGTCAATCTGGTGACTCGCAAGCCGGGAGAAGAGTTTGGTGGTAGTGTGAAAGCCGGTTTGGGTAACTTCGGTTATACCGAGTTCGGTTTTAGTCTCGATTCGGGAGCATTAGCTGATGTTGCAAGATTTAACCTTGCCTATAGCAAGCGTGACCGTGATGGTTTTTATGATAATGACTCAGCAGCGTCAAAGGTAGATGAGTTAAGTTCGCTTGATTCCGAAGCGGGTCGTTTGGCTGCCCTGTTTGACATAGGTGAAATGGTTGAGCTTTATTATACTTACGATTGGTCGGATAAAAATAACACGCCACCCTTAGGGCATAATGAAACGGCAGTAGTTAAAAGCGGTCACTTTGAATTATCAGACCCCGAGCGCGAAGACAGTGGTAGTTTGAATGGTGCTGATTTTGATAAATCTGAAAGCTTCGGGCATAGCTTTCACGTAACGGTGAGTGCTAACGATTGGCTTACGTTTAAATCAATATCAGCTTATCGTGAAATGGATTTTCATGATAACAATGATTATGACGGAACAGATGCAATAATATTTCATGCTGAACGTGATGTTGAGCAAGAACAGACTTCACAAGAGTTTCAGTTGCTGGGCAATACTGATGAAGTCAGCTTTGTTGTGGGTTATTTTTACTTCAATGAAAAGGCTGATGCCTATAACCCGTTTGAAATAAACTTTACTGGTGGCTTTTCTCCTGATCAGACAATAAGAAATCGTTATGGTGTTGAAAGTATCTCTGAGGCATTGTTTGGTCAGGTAGACTGGGCGGTAGTTGAATGGCTGACATTAACTGTTGGTGCCCGGTATACTGAAGAAGAAAAGAAATTTTTTGTTGAGCATCCTGATGCCATCAATGCATTTATTCTGGACCCTGTTGCTATCGGTTTTCCTGTAGGTACGCCGCCCGGTGTTTATCCAATCTCAACACCCTATGCCAAAGTAGAAGCTGAAGATGACTGGAGTAACTTTTCTCCTCTGTTTGTTGCTAATTTTACTGTAACAGATGATCTAAGTACCTATTTTCGTGCGTCAACCGGTTGGACAGCGGGTGGGTTTAATGCCGAAGCCAGTAGTGCAGAAGAGGCAGAAAATCCTTTTGATGAGCAAACAACAAAATCCTATGAGATTGGGTTGAAAGCTCGATGGATGGATGACCGTTTGCAAACCAATATTGCGGTATTCCAAAATACCATTGAAGATATGATTTTATCTCAATTTCAGGGAGCATACTCAACCATAGATGTGTAAGGGTAGCCGTTATTGGGCAGGAGCGTGTTGGTGTTGAGTTTGAAGCAATAGGTATTATCTTTGACGGTTTTTCATTGTTTTTTAATCATGCCTACATGGATGGTAAATATAATGATTTTTCTGTGGGTGGCGTGCAGCAGAAAGATGATGCGGTTTTCCCTTATTTGCCGGAACATAAGTTTTCTTTGGGAATGGAATATGTGATCGATTTGAATTTTGCCCGGCTACGTATTCGAATGGACTCCAGTTATACCGATGAGCAGGATTTCTATCATGAGCAATCATCGGCTGAGCTGACTCATAGTGATGATTACTTTCTTCATAATGCCAGGGTTGCGATGGTTGATTTAAATGTTGGTGGCGATATGACACTGGAATTTGGTTGGTGGGTGAAAAACCTGACAGATGAAGAGTATCGCATTAATGGTATTCCTCAAGCTGAATCCGGTTATGGCGTCAATTATTATGGTGACCCACGCACTTTTGGTACAGATGTGAGATTTAATTTCTAGACAATTATATTTATTTATTTATTTATTTTGTTTGAAGCCGGGCCTCCCCGGCTTTTTTATTGCGCAGAGTTTTGTTTGTAACAGGAACTTATACTATTAAACCCGATCTTAATTCTGGTATGTTATAGAACCAGTATATCCAGATTTAAAACGAATAATGAATAAGGGGAATACCAGTTTTATGAAGCGATATTTTGTAATTCCTTATCTGCTGTCTCTCTTCGTAGTGACTATTTTTTCAATAATAAAGATTGTTGCTGGTGAGCATGCTGTTGCATGGGTGATGGTTCTGCTTGCCAGTGTTCCAATGCTGGTTTTTATGTTGATTATTGGCATTTTTCAAACAGCGAGAACAAGAGAGCATCTATATCCTGAGTTGATGCTGGCTTGTGTTGGTGTGGCAGGAGCCTGTTATACCGGGTATTTACCTGCAATCATGATTTGTGGGGTCTTTGGTGTTCTTGGGATTCTCTTGTACGATTATTGGTATTCTTCATTAGAAAGAGAAACTGAACTATTAAAAGAAGGTAATTACCTTCCTTCATTTGTTCTTGATACAGTGGATGGTGCACTGGTTAGTTCTGAAGCATTAACAATAACGCCACGTGTATGGTTGTTTATTCGAGGTAATTGGTGCCCTTTGTGTGTGGCTCAGGTTAAGGAGCTGGCTGCCAGTTACCGGGAACTGAATTCTTTGGGAGTTGAGGTTACAGTGATTACACCACAGCCGTCTAAAGAAACCCAAAAACTGGCTCAAAAATTTGATGTGCCTATAGAGTTTTTTGTTGATAAAAATAGTGTAGCTGCCGATATTCTGGGTCTTGTTCATAAAGATGGTGTTCCTGCCGGAATGATGGGATATGGAGAAGATACGGTTTATCCTACAGTGCTGATTACTGATAGCGAGGGAAAAATTCTTTATTCAGATCAAACGCAAAATTATCGGGTTCGTCCAGAGCCTGAAGAATTTATAAAAATCATTACAGCCTCAAATGTTAAGGCATAATTGAATGACTCCCATTCCATCAGCAACTCTGGTTTTATTGCGTGATACGCAGGAAGGCATTGAGGTATTAATTACACGACGTAATAAGCAGGATAAGTTTCTGGGTGGGTTCTGGGTATTTCCTGGTGGAGTTGTTGAAGAGCATGATGCTGCTGATGATGAGTTGCAAACTGCAATTAATGCAGCGGTTAGAGAGACAGAAGAAGAAGCAGGTATAAGCGCAAGGCATAAAGACTTGTTGCCAGTATCTTTGTGGGTAACGCCAGAAGGGGCTCCCAAACGTTTTTCAACCTGGTTTTTTGTGGCAAAAGCGGATGATCAGAAAGTAATGGTTGATGGCCATGAGATAACAGACAGCCTATGGGTTAAACCTGAAGAAGCTATACAAAAACATCATAGACAGGAAATTGATATGCTGCCACCAACTCTGGTGAGCTTGTCAGCCTTGATGCCGTTCAGTGTTGTTGATGATGTACTAAACCATTATCGAAATAACGAGCCGTTATCTTTTTTTCCATTGGTTAATTTTTCTGATGATCAGCTGGTTATGTTATATCCCGGTGATGCCGGTTATAATTCGCAAGATGCTTCTGATGTTTCTGCCAGGCATCGGTGCATACATACAGCTCAGGGTTGGATATATATAAACGAAACAGGGATTAAATTATGAGTAGGAGTGCTGAAAGAAATGCCTGAAATTAAAGCAATTATGTTTGATTATGGTGGTGTATATATTGAATCACCATTTTCTGTTATTAGTGAAATAGCAATAGAGATGAATGTGCCTGATGCATTATTAAAACAGATCACCTTTGGTGACTTTTATGTGGATGGCGATCATCCATGGCATCGACTGGAGCGTGGCGAGATTGGTTTGGATGAAACAAGAGAACTGATTTTAGCTGAAGGTGAGAAGCATGATCTGGTGACAGATATGTATGAAATGTTTGCACGTTTTGCGGATATTGATAAATGCATGAGAGCGAATCTGGCCGAAAAAACACTGGAGTGGAAAGCGCGGGGATATAAGTTGGCGATCATCACAAATAACCTGAAAGAGTTTGATGGCTGGCGTACATCGTTTCCCTACAATATTGAAGAGGTATATGATGTGATCAGTGACTCCAGTCATCTTCAGATGCGTAAGCCCGGCACTGAAATTTACCAGCATACACTTGATCAACTGGGGGTTAGTGCTGAAGAAGCCCTGTTTCTTGATGATCATGCGCCCAATGTAGAATCATCACAGGGAATGGGTATTCACAGTTTTGTTGTTCAAGGTGATATTGAGCATGCTATAGACTGGGTGGAATCCAGGCTGCATAAATAATTTGCAGGAGTGAATACTTCCATTCGTTATAATTTCGTTTTTTACAGGTCGGGATTTAGCCCGAAAAATCTAGTACCTGTTTATATCACATTGTCGGGATAAATCCCGACCTACAAGTTGCACGTCAGGAGAAGAAACATAATTTCGTTTTTTACAGGTCGGGATTTAGCCCGAAAAATCTAGTACCTGTTTA
>CBDUPD010000259.1:0-4560 GCA_965368985.1 uncultured Spongiibacteraceae bacterium
GCTGCATCATAGTCGGCATTCTTTCTAAACTTTGAATTTGGAGAAACTTTTCCAACCCGAAGAAACTCTTCAACAGCTTCAGATTTTTTACCTGCAGCAGCCAATGCTTCTGCCTGTCTATACACACACGCAGCAATTCGATCGATTAAATCTGGTCTGCGATCATCCACACTCTCCATAAGAGTCAGAGCTTTTTGATATGAAGCTTCAGCTTCAGCAAATTTTTGTAATTCAAAATGGCTATGCCCCATAACAAGAGAAACTGTTAATAAGTTCTCGGGGGTAATATCAGCACTCATGGCAAGATAACGATTGGATTGCGTAATAACATTTTGATAATCCTTTTCGACATACATCATATCGATAGAATCTAACAACAATGGCTTGCTGTATTTACTAAAACTATAACTATCAATAAATGCCATTTGAGCAGTCAACTTCCTTTTAAGCAAGGAAGCTTTTTCATCTTTGTTTTGTTCAGCCTTAATCAGTTTTTTATAGGTCAGAATTGACGCATATGCTGCGACTTCTGAAAAGTTACTGATTCCATAATCAAAAGCCACACGTTCATAAGCCTTCACAGCATCTTTGAGATTCCCGACTTCAGACAACACTTCTGCCATCATGAATGTCTTCTCTGGCACATGCCAATCATAAGGAAACTCGTCTATATATCTCGTGTAGTACTTTTGAGCTGTGCGATAATCCTTGAGCATAGCCTCTTTTGCAGCAACAGGGTCTTTAGCAGATGCCCAACGAGACTTTCCTTTTTGAGCTCTGGCATGATAAAAACGGGCAACCTCATCTATATATGCATAAAGGTATTCAGAAACATACTCTCTGGTTTGCTGATCTGATTTATTAGAGTACTCACCACCGGGTTTATACAACTCAATGAATCTCTCTTTCTCAGCAAATTCCCTGTTGTAAAAACGCGCCCTGTGCATCGTTGCCAGAATTTTATTATGCAACTCAGGTACTTTTATACCCAGAGGATTTCTATCCATATAAGCTCTATAAGTATTGATCGCATCCTGATAACGTTGCTGGGAAACATATAGATCTCCTAACCGCTCATATAACAAACCTTCATAGCTGCGACCACCTAACTCAGTATACATACGAGTAATGGTTTCACCACCATCCAGATAAGAGAAGATAATTCCCATCATTCTTATACTATCTTCAACCAGTGCCATTTTATTCTTATCCACACCTTCTATACGACCATCTTTTGGCATGGTTCTATCAAGAACAAGAGTAAAGCTTTCAACAGCAGGCTCATAAAAGTTTCTTTTAAACAATGACCAGGCATGCATATATACTGCATTTTCAAAAAATGCTGTCTCTTGACCCTTATCAATTACAGATTTATAAGCATACTGTGCATCTCTATACTTTCTCTGGGAAAAAAGGTGATCGCCACGCCTGAACTGGGCTTCAACATAATATTGCGTATAAGGGTACTTTTCGATCAATGTTGTTAGTGTCTTCAACGCCATTTTCGAATTACCACTCATATCATAGCCCTTGGCTAATTGATAATAGAGTCGATCATTCTCTTTACGGTCAGGAAAGCGTTTCAGTACTTCATTGTAAGCCGCAATAGCACGATCATAATCAGGAATATAGCTCCCATCACCTTTCTCTTCAGACTGGGCAACCAGCTGGTCTTGCAAAATAAGCTCAAGATCGGCAATTCGAGCAGAGATATCTGCAATCAGCTCTTCATCTTTGGCATATTTCAATAAGTCTTTATAGGTTTCCAAAAGCTGGTCAACCGGCATAACTACAACATCTGTAGTAGCTGACACATGAATTGGCATCAATTGACCAAGTTTAAACCCCTGCACTCTAGTGATAGGGTCAATTTCCTTATGGGTTGCGCAAGACATTACCAGGGCTGTCATAAGCATAACTATCAGAATTCGCGCAGACTTCACAACTCACGACTCCCACGCTGGAAAAACTCTTCTTCAAGGCGAGTTTTTGCAATTCTTGCCTGATGGCGATAATTAACAATGCGTTGTTTTTGCTCTTCTAACACTGACAAGGTCTTTTTCAACAACTCTTCCTGAACAGACAACAAAATCTTATCCGATTGTTTTTTCAAGGCCGCTATTTTAACGTGAGCACTTCGAAGGTGTTCATCCTTCACCACTGGCTTATAATTGGTTTTACGCATTTGCTTATATGACTCATAACGCACAGACAACTGATGATAAGAACTGGTAAGCCGTGTCACATTTGCCAAATGCCCAAACTCATCTCTGTTTTGCTGATATAATTGGCCTATCAACACACCCTTTAAACGTTCAAGTCTCTCAGCATTGTTTCTTTTGGTTTTTTTATCAGACGAAGAACTACCCAACATCTGACTTAAACGTAAATATTCCTGATATTTAGCCTTCAAATTGACATCGACTTCCGGCCTTTTCATCTCATTTTCCAAAAGGGCATCAGCAAGCGGGGGTAACGCCTCACCTAATTCAGATAAAGAATTATCAATAGATTTTTGTCTACGCTTGAGCTCCGAATTACTCATGCGTTTTGAATTTTTCTCTTTACCACGAGACTCACTTAATATATCCAAAGTCTCGACATAAAAATCCAGGCGTTTCTGATAAGACTCAACCTCACCCACACGCTCAATCAACACCCTGAAATCATCCTGAGCATAAGTATATGCAAGCAAAGGATGCAATGGCTCGACCAGCTCGTCGTCTCCACGCTGAGCATATTCCTTTGCATGCGCTTCAATTTTTTTCAGCGTTAAGGTTTTCTCCAAATTATCAATTTCAGCTATTACGTTTGTGTATTCTTCAATAGCAAACTTATAAGACACCCATGATTCTGAAAAAGCATGTGACTTTTCAAGGGCAAAAGGTATTGCGATATAACCTTCATACACGCTCATTGACTTGAAGGGTAAATTAACCAACTGTCTCCATGACTCAAGGGCAATACCCGGCTGATAATTCCTGAATGCTGCCCACCCATAACCTAATAAACTTTTATCTAACCACAAACCATCCAGGGGTAACTCCGCAAAAGTTTTCATGGCAAAGTCAAAGCGATTTGACGCATAGTTAGCATACGCATGACTTAAACGAATTCGATTGATTAATTCCAAGCCCTCGTCTGTATACCCGGTGTATTTCAATGCCTCGATATAATAACGATCAGCTTCTGAATGAAGGGACTTCTTACCCGCAGCTATGGCAAGATTATAATAGGCATATGAAAACCATATATCTGCTTCATGAGGACCCTTACGACCAGATAAAGCCTTCAACAGTGTTTTCTCCGCTTGAGCAAGTGCATTACTTTCAGGCTGCAACACTAAACACGACACACGCATAAATCGTGCATTGTAATCCAGCTCTATGGGAAGATCCTTAATGCTCTCAAGTGATTCCAATACTTTCGTGCAGTTTCCTTTTACATAATTTAATTCAGCCAAAGAAAATGCAACAGTACGACTTAAATTTGCAGGAACCTGATTACCTTCTAACGCATCGAACGATGCCTGGGCTGCCTGATAACGTTTTAGCTCGAGGTTTAATTTACCGGCCAAGACCTCGCGGTGAACTCTTATATCTTCATTACGCTGGGCAAACGACAAGCCCATCAGGCCTTTAAGGTAGTTACCGGAGTTATATTGATATAATGCCGCCCTATAAGGGATATCATGCATTGTCTGGGAAGACAAGGCAGACGGAGAGTCAACTTTTGCGTTGCTGTATGCAGAACAAAAAACAGCAAAAGCACAAAATAATGAAGCAAGCGCTTTCATTGTTTATTTATCACCCCAATCCTTTATTGAAAAGACAGTAGATTTACCATCTGCTGACTTGCTTACCTTTAATTCAAAGGAGTGACCAGTGAGCTTTTTCTCAAAATCCAGCTTGGCCTTACCATCAAGAGGCTTGCCTTTGCCATCGACACCTTTGAATCGGGCCGAAATCTCATGCTTGCCCAATGCAACATTTCCTTCCCAAAAATGCTGTAAGCCACCAAGACGAAGTGCGGCCAAATCACTATCAGAATATATATGGAAGCTCTTTTCCTGACCATCAATACTGATAGTTACGGTACGTATAGTAAAATCTGCATCCCGATCAAGAGACAAATACACTTCGACCCGGGTCAATGGCGGGAATAAAAGGTTTTTCTCAAGGGCACTAATATCCTGTTCTATTGAATCAACATCAGCCTGTAATTTGCTTATACGCTCATCAAGATCCGCATAAGAAAAAACTGCAAACACTAACAAGAGTGTAGCAGGCAGCATCCGTGCAAACAGTTTACTTATATTCTTCATTATCCAACCCACTATAATTTTTATAGTTTTAACGATGACAGCTATTATTTCGCACCCAAAGTACTACTTCGGCGCCTCTTATAAAGAGACCTCGAATACATATAGAAATGAAGGTTAATACTGAGCGCATTTTATTATAGCTATTATTAAAAGTAATTTTGCTAGTTTTTATTATAAGTTAATGATTCTACATGAGTAGTGAGGGCAAACACAAATAGATAATTTGTAAATACAGG
>CBDUPD010000260.1:0-4558 GCA_965368985.1 uncultured Spongiibacteraceae bacterium
AATCACCAAAGGGAGAGATTAGCATACACCTGTGTGATGATATTATTGATCGCCATGCCGGCGTTGAAAAAATTGCCGGAATCATTCAGCAGGAGTTGGGTATAAAAATAGGCGAAACTTCCAAAGATGGTCGATTCTCACTCGATTATACACCCTGTATTGGTATGTCTGATCAGGCTCCGGCTGCAATGGTTAACGATATTGTTTTAACATCTTTAAATGAAGAGAGTATCCGTTATTACCTGCAAAGGTTGCAGGCTGGTTGTGATCCGCAAGATCTGGTAGAAACGTTTGGTGAAGGCAAGAATGCAGATCAGCATATTCAATCGATGGTGAATAATAATATTCGCCAATCAGGCCCAGTGTTACTCGGCAATACAGCTGAAAACAAGGGTCTACAAAAAGCACTTGAAGTCACACCTGAAAAAATTATTGAAGAATTGCTGGCCTCCGGGCTTCGAGGTCGTGGTGGTGCCGGGTTTTCTTGTGGAAAAAAATGGCAAATGGCTGCATCTACCAAAGCGAATCAACGTTATGTTATCTGTAATGCTGATGAAGGTGAGCCGGGTACATTTAAAGACAGGGTGTTACTCACTGAACAACCAAGGTTGGTTATTGAGGGTATGGTGATTGCGGCCAGGGCAATCAATAGTGACCAGGGTATTATTTATCTGCGTGGAGAATATGTCTATCTTCATGCTTATCTTGAATCAGTTCTTCAGCAGTTGCGGGATGAAAACCTGCTGGGGAATGATATAGGCAATGTAAAAGATTTTAATTTTGATATACGCATTCAGTTAGGCGCAGGTGCCTATATTTGTGGTGAAGAAAGTTCGCTAATTAGTTCATGTGAGGGGCGTAGGGGTGAACCGAAAACCCGTCCACCGTTTCCGGTTGAAAAGGGCTATCTTGATTGTCCTACCGTTGTAAATAATGTCGAAACCTTTGGCTGCGTTGCGCGCATATTGGCTGAGGGAGCGAGATGGTTCAAATCGATGGGAACTGACATAAGCAGCGGTACCAAACTGCTGAGTGTTTGTGGGGATTGCAATAAGCCCGGTGTTTATGAGGTTGAGTACGGTATTAGCATTAATGAGCTGATAGAACTGGTTGATGCGCCTGACGTAGGTGCTGTTCAAGTGGGTGGGCCTAGTGGCGTAATGATTGCAGCTGATTCTTTCGACAGAAAAATCTGTTTTGATGATCTGGCGACGGGTGGCTCGATGATGATATTTGCCCCGAAACGCGATGTGCTTGAGGTCGTTGAATATTTTACAGACTTTTTTGTTGAAGAGAGTTGTGGTTACTGTACGCCATGCCGTGTAGGTAATGTGTTTTTAAAAGAGCGGATTAACAAGATTCGTCATGGGTTGGGTGAACCCGGTGACTTGAACTACCTCAAAGAGTTATCCAATAATATTATTATTACCAGTCGTTGTGGATTAGGGCATACATCCCCCAATCCTATACTGTCGAGTATAGAGAATTTTCCACTGGTGTATTCAGCCCTGTTAAAAGAACATAAAGACGGTATGCAGGCAGGCTTTCATATACAGGATGCCCTTGAGGAATCCCGTCGGTTGGTCAAACGTGAATCATATATATTCAATGCTGATGGCAATGACCATGAAAAATAAAACAATAAAATTTACTATTGATGGTGTCGAGATTATTAGTGCAAGTGATATAAGCATTATGGATGCAGCAGACGAAGCAGGTATTTATATACCAAGGCTTTGTGATGTTGAAGGTCTGGATCCTCAAGGTAGTTGCAGGGTTTGTACTGTCAGGCTCAATGGCAGGCCGGTTGCTTCCTGTACGCAACCTGTTGAAGAGGGTGGGGTAGTAGAGAATGATACAGAAGAATTGCTGAATGTTCGTCGTGACCTGATACGTATGCTGTTTCATGAGGGTAACCACCTGTGTCCTATTTGTGAGGCAAGTGGAAACTGTGAGCTGCAGGCCATGGCTTACCGCCTGAAAATCACCCAACCCACCAAATACCCTTATTTGCAACCGGTAAGGTCGTTAGATGCCAGCCATCCCGATATTGCCCTGGATACCAATCGCTGTATTCGTTGTGGTCGATGTATCCGGGTGTCCAGTGATGTTGATGGTAAAGATGTATTTGGCTACGTCGGTCGGGGTATTAATAAGCGTGTGGGTGTTAGTGCAGATAACCTGGCTCAAACCGATGCCAGTATTGATGATGCAGCTATCGCTGTGGAAACCTGCCCTGTCGGATGTATTATTAGAAAAGGTGTTGGTTTTTCTACTCCTGTCGGAGAACGTGAATTTGATCATCTCATTATTGGTAGTGACAAAGAGTTTTACCGTGATAAAAACTCTACTGGCAATAAAGAAGCAGGTGGCGACAAGGATGGGGAGCCAGAATAATGTCTGAATTCAAGAAGAAACGCATAGCTACAACATCATTGGCTGGATGTTTTGGTTGTCATATGTCTTTACTTGATATCGATGAGCGCATTATCGAATTATTGAAAGTTGTTGAATTTGACCGTTCCCCCTTTAATGACCTTAAAAAATTTACACAACGTTGTGATATTGGTTTGATCGAGGGTGGCTGTTGCAATGAAGAGAATGTACATACCCTGCAAGAGTTTCGCCGTAATTGTGATGTGTTGGTCGCTGTTGGCCAGTGCGCCATTATGGGTGGTTTACCCGTAATGCGTAACGCAATTATGCACTCTAATGAACCTATGAAAGAGTGTTTCGAAGAAGCCTATATTGATAGCCCATTTATTCAGAATGATTCACAATCCATACCCAGTGACCCTGCCTTACCATTGATACTTGATAAGGTATATACCTGTGTTGATGTGGTAAAAATTGATTACCAGATACCCGGCTGCCCACCCTCAGGTGATATGTTATGGCAAACATTAACTGCATTAATACAGGGCAAGCCTGAAGACTTGCCTTCTGAATTAATACGATATGATTAGTAGGCTATAAACAATGGCAAAAACCAGAGTAGTAGAAATTAATCCAATTACCCGTGTTGAAGGTCATGGCAAGGTGACTATTCATCTCGATGAAAATAATATTGTGAGTGAGGCGCGCCTGCATATTGTTGAATTTCGGGGTTTTGAACGTTTTATACGGGGTCGTTTACTTTGGGAAGTTCCGGTTATTGTACAACGTTTGTGTGGTATCTGCCCGGTGAGTCATCATTTGGCTGCAGCCAAGGCCATGGATCTGATTGTGGGTGCGAACCAGCTAACACCTACTGCAGAAAAGATGCGCCGTTTAATGCACTATGGGCAGATTATGCAGAGCCATGTATTGCATTTTTTTCATCTATGTTCACCTGATCTTTTATTTGGCTTTGATGCTGATCCACAAAAGCGCAATATATTCGGGATAATTGCCGAGTATCCAGAATTGGCCAAACAAGCCGTGATGATGCGAAAATATGGGCAAGAAGTTATTTTGGCGACAGCAGGAAAGAAAATACATGGTACAGGAGCTATTCCTGGCGGCATCAATAAAAACCTGTCTATCACTGAGCGGGATGCATTGCTGAAAGATATTGATCAGATGGAAGAGTGGGTTAAGGGTGCGCTTGAGTTAGTCAAAAATTATTCCATGGAGCACCTTGAACTGGTCAACAGTTTTGCGGTTTTTCCGTCAAGCCATTTTTCGTTAGTTAGAGAAGATGGTGCCCTTGATCTGTATCATGGAGGTTTTCGTGCCCAGAATGCAGCGGGTAATATTATTTTTGATCATATGAACTACCAAAAATACCATGAGCTATTAGTTGAAGATGTGCGGTCATGGTCTTATATGAAATTCCCATTTATCAGGCAAATGGGCAGTATAGACGGTTGGTATCGGGTTGGTCCCTTGTCGCGTATGAATAATGCCAGCTTTATTGATACACCTGCAGCGGGTGCAGCACATAAAGAGTTAAAACAACTCACACAGGGAAAACCGAATGATACAACGCTCGGCAATCACTGGGCGCGTATGATAGAAACCCTGCACTGTATTGAGAAAATTCGTGAGTTATTAAATGACCCTGACCTACAGGGTACAGACCTTGTAGTAAAAGGTGAAAGGCAAGAAGAAGCAGTAGGTGTGATAGAAGCTCCAAGAGGTACATTGATTCACCATTACAAGGTTGATGAAAATGATCAGGTGAATTATTGCAACCTGATTGTGTCCACAACCCATAACAATGAAGCTATGAACCGCGCAGTCGCTCAGGTGGCACAAAACTATATATCTGGTCAGCCCAAAGTAACAGAAGCCATGTTAAATCATGTTGAGGTTGCCATTCGTGCATACGACCCCTGCTTATCATGTGCAACCCATGCCTTGGGTCAGATGCCATTGCAGATTGAGTTGTTTGATGCCGAAGGACAGTTGATTGATACCAATAGCCAGTGTCTAAACTAGCTGATGGCAAACTCATGAGTAGCAATAGACCGAATATCTTACTTATCGCTTATGGTAATCCGGGCCGACAGGATGATGGTTTAGGGCCAGCATTAGCTGAACGACTTGAAGGGCTGGATATTGCCGGTGTTGAGAT
>CBDUPD010000261.1:0-4525 GCA_965368985.1 uncultured Spongiibacteraceae bacterium
CCAAGCCAGTAGCAAATGCTAATGCCATATCACTGCATTGATCAACCGCCCCTGCTTCGGGCTCACCATAGATAATGGTTGTTCCCTGTATTTTTTTTGCCTGAATGCCTTTTAATATTCGCTCAATTTGCAGCTCACACCCTGTACCATTATTACCCGCAGAAATAACCAATGCATAGGGCAGCGCAAAATACTCAGCCCGCTCAAGCGGGTAATAAATACGATCGAGAAATTCTTTAATGCCACCGGAAACAGCACCGAAGTTTTCAGGGGAAACAATAATTATGCCATCAGCCCACAAGACATCTGCTGTATTGGCATCAAAAGCACGTCGTAATCGAACCTCAACCTTATCTTCATCGAAAGCCCCTTTATAACAGGCAAAGGCTAGTTTCTCAGCCCTACCTGACTGCGAATGGAAAACGATCAACAAATGTCTATTTTTCAATGGTAGTAAAACTCAGCTGAATTCTATAAAGTTATCATCAACAAATAATAACAAAAAATTTGCATCAGAAAGAAACCCAATTATGCCTGACAATAAAGAAATTGTTATCCAATTCCAGATGGAAGTTGCAAAAAAACTTAAAGGAGAAGCAGCAAATCACAATCAGTATTTAACTGACGATGCAAAATGGCACCTGCCAGGCTCATTAAACGAGCTATGTAATGGTTCAGACAGAATAGGCAAAGATGCCGTTCTAGACATGATTGAGAGCACTGTTGCCCTGTTCTATAAACCCGAAACCATGAAGTTTGATTTTCACAGCATGATTGCTGAAGATCCATTTGTTCATATGCACTTCACTTTGTCAGCAGAAACAGTCAATGGAAAAACCTATACAAGTGGCTATCAAACCTTATATAAATTGGAGGGTAGGAAAATAGCTGAAGCGTGGGAGTATTTTGATTCAGGCACTGTTCTACAACTTTTAAAAGAAGACTAGTCCTGTTTATCTTCTTTTAAGCCTTCAGAAACAGCTTTTCTACCCCTGATCTCAAATGACAATACAGCAGGAGTAAAAATCAGGTCTGATATCAACGCCACAACAATCAGGTAAGCACCCAGCATACCAAGATCTCTATTCCATGAGAAACCGGATAGTAAAAATACCATAAACCCGACTGTAAGAATGACACTTGAAATAAACAGCGCCCCTTTAACACCGTTAATAGCATCCATTACTGCCTGTTTGCGAGGAGTTCCTTTTTCAAGCTCTTCATTAAAACGTGAAAATAGATGCACCGTATCATCGACAGCTATTCCAATAGCTATACAAAAGGCAATTCCCGGTAATGGATTCATTCCCTTGTCAGTAAATGAATAAAACGCAAGGCCAAGCATTATTGGCAACATATTGGGGAAAATACTGCCTATCGCCAACCTGACATCCCTGAAGACAATAAAGATGGTGATAACAATAAAAAACATGGCTGTTATAACACTGTTAATAAGTTCCTCTGTGAGTTTATTCATACCCTCATAGGCAACTGGAAGCTCACCTGTCATTCTTACCTTGATTTCTGTACCTGACATAAGCTGCTGCGCATACTCATGAAATTCTGCTTTTAACAACACCAGATTCCTGGCACCCAAATCATAACTATTCGATTTTATTCTTGCGTGAGCATAATCTTCTTTTACAAGCTGACCGAGAATGTCATCTGAACTGCCTTCTGCCAACAACAGTAACTGGGCAACCGCATCATCGTTATCAGGCACCTGATAGTTGCCACTGACTGCCTTATTTAAAGATTTTATAACAGTGGCGACGCTCTGGTTATTTTTTCCAACCCCATGATCTTCAAGCCATAGGCCAAGTTTATCCAGTTTTTGTAAAACATCTGCTCTTTTAAAATCATCTTCTTTACCCAATAGTGATACTTCAATCGGCAGCGAACCAGACAAGGCTTTATCAACAATCTTACCCGCTAAAACCTGGGGGTGATCTTCATCTAACATATCACTAAGGAAATAATCATATTCAGCCTGGGAACTAAAATATGAAGCAATAATTAACAACAGCAACCCGAACAGTAAAACCATTTTTCGCCCGGGCTCTACTATCACCAGAGCAACAAACTTACTCACAAAGTTTTCTTTATTAAATCGAGCAACACCACCTGACTCAGGTGAAGTTGGAGACACCAAAAGCAGGCAAGGTGGTATGATAAGAATCATCCCGATATAACTGAGAAAAACACCCGTACCAAGATAGAAGCCAAAACTTCTCAAAATTGTCATTTCCGCCGTGAGTAAAGCATAAAAGCCAATCATGGTTGTAAAACAGGATAAAAATGCAGCCTTACTGATTTTTTCAGTCATGATGAATACAGCCTGCTCCGCAGATTTTCCATTTTTTATTTCACTAAAATAACGATGAAAAAAGTGGATGTCATTGGCGACAACAATAACCATCAATAAAACAGGAAATGCGATTGTCATCTGATTGATATCATCATTATTGAGACCAATAATACCTATGGTACAAGCCAGACCAAATGTAGTTGTCAGCAATGTCGACCAGACAATAACAAAACGACGAAAAATCCAGAAAGAAAATATGCCAATAACAATCGTGGTTAATGGCACCAACATGACTAAATCCTGCATCATTAAATCAAGAATACCGATACGAGAATAAGCAATTCCTGCAAAATGAATATCAACTTTGTTAACACTATTTTCAAAAGTTTCATCAATCAACTGTCGAAACATCAACGAGGGTTCTTCAATTTTCAAATACCTGTCATAAGCTGCAGGCATCTCTGCAACAATAGCAAATATGTTTGAATGGTTTGAAACCAGATGGCCGGCCAGAATTGGCGACTGCTTGAGTAAAAAAAGTTTTTCAGTCAAATTCAGCTGCTGATCATCAAACTCTCCAAACAAAGGATCAACATAAATCTCGTCATCTTTAGACCAGATGACTGCAGTATTGGTGGGACTTAGAACACGTACGAAATGCTCAGATCTTTCAAGCTCACTAGTAATATCTTCAATTGACTGAAAAAATGCTTCATCAACTTGAGACGGCAATAATACAGCCATTAGCAAACCATCATCAGCACCAAACTGCTGACGATAGAACTCTCGAAACTGATTGTCTTCATTATCTATCGCATAAAGATCAGCAAACTGATTGCTTAGTCGAACTTCCCTTCCACAAAAAGCAAACAACAGCGCCATAGCAAAAGCTATAAGCAGACTGAGCTTTGGGTTCTTTACCACCCATTTTGCATATAATTGAAAAAGCACTTTCTTATTATTTCCAGGTCATTAAGAAACTATTGTAGGTACTGCACATTATTAATGTAAAAAGATAATCTCTCTCTGAATATATCACAAGCATAAAAAAGGCCGGTAAAAACCGACCTTAATATTAATGCTGGATTCAGTCTGATTCAGGCAACTTCAAACAGACCTGCAGCACCCATACCACCACCAATACACATTGTGATAACAACGTATTTAACTCCACGACGCTTACCTTCAAGCAGAGCGTGACCAACCATACGCGCACCAGACATACCAAATGGATGACCGATAGAGATTGCACCACCATTTACATTCATTTTATCAATGTCTATACCCAGCTCTTTTTGACAATAAAGAACCTGGCTGGCAAATGCTTCATTGAGCTCCCACAGGCCAATATCACTAACTTTCAAGCCGTGCTTCTTCAATAGCTTGGGCACAGCATATACCGGACCAATACCCATCTCATCAGCTTTACAACCTGCAACAGCAACACCACGATAATAACCTAAAGGATCAAGACCAAGCTGTGCAGCCTGCTTTGCTTCCATTAATAAACAAGCTGATGCTCCATCAGAAAGCTGTGAAGAGTTACCCGCAGTAATGTACTTACCTTCTTTAACCCAGTGACCATCTTTCCATACAGGATCAAGACCAGCCAGGCTTTCAAGTGTAGTTGAAGCACGATTACATTCGTCTTTATCAACAATCACTTCTTCATAGGTAGTTTCCTTGGTTTCTTTGTTGAAAACAGCTTTGGTTGCTTTCATGGCAACAATTTCGTTATCAAAAATACCATTTTCCTGTGCAGCAGCTGTACGTTGCTGACTTAACAAAGCATATTCATCTTGCGCTTCACGAGTAATATTGTATCTCTCCGCAACAATCTCGCCTGTTTCTAACATAGGAATATAGGCTGTAGGATCAACGGCCATTACTGCTTTAGACATATTGCGGTAAGTATTTTTATGCTTGTTTTGCGTTAATGAAATAGACTCAACACCACCAGCAACAGCCACATCAATCTCATTACACATAATGCTTTTAGCAGCTGTAGCTATCGTCATCAAACCTGATGAACACTGACGTTCCATAGCCATACCAGCTGTCGTATCAGGCAAACCACCCACAAGCGCACATAGACGACCAAGGTTATATGCCTGAGTACCCTGCTGTGCTGCCGCACCGAAGATGCAGTCTTCTACCAAAGCAGGATCAATACCTGCTTGCTCAACAACAGAACGTACAACATGGCCACCCATTGCA
>CBDUPD010000262.1:0-4502 GCA_965368985.1 uncultured Spongiibacteraceae bacterium
TGTATTCGGCCTAATTTATCAGCCATTAAGCTACCCACATACAGATAATCTTTAGTTTCAAGTGCCCCGGTATTAATGGGGTATCTGCCTGTCGGATCTTGCAGGTCAACTACTACTTCGCCGGCATCGTTAATAGCAATGATATGCCCATAGGCTGTTGCCTTGGGGCGAATGAATGCTGGTAATCGCTGAATAATTTTTCGGGCAAAGGGTTTGTCAGATAAACCATCAAGTGGCACATTCCGTGGAGAAACCATGCCTATCCAGTAACGACCATCAAGGCCTCTGTTTATATTATCAGGGAAAGCAGGCAGGGCAGAAATGATTTCTTCCAGTATTCCCTTGTTCTTTCCTTCAAGCCAGAAACGAAGCACACGATAGCTGCCGGTTTCATTAACCAAAATAGACTTTCCATCGTGAGATAGTGCGACACCGTTAGCAAAGTTAAGCCCCTGGTAGATGGTGGTGGTTTTACCACTGGATTTTTCATATTTCAGCAGCCGGCCGTGGCTACCGTGTTCCATTAAATCCAGCAGACTTGCCGGATAGCTGCCGCCCCAGGCCATGGCACCAAATTTGGTAGAGGCATCACTGAAGTAGATGTCGCCATTTTTGGCAATATCAAGGTTGTTGGCATAGAGGATAGGCTTGCCATCGGCTTCATTGGCCAGAATCGAAATTTCCCCAATGGGGTTGATGGATAATAGGCCAATATATGCATCGGCAACAATAAGATTACCCTCGGCGTCAAACATAATACCCAGGGGTCTGCCGCCGGTTGTTACCCACTCTGCAGGGTTCTTTCCCTGAGCATCAATGCGAACAATAATCCCTTCATGGGTAGAAACAAAGATATTGCCATTGTTGTCGATAGCGATATCTTCAGGGCCGTGGGTGTTGCCAATATCCAGCAGTTCGATATCGGCCAGTTTATTATTAACAGTATGAGCGCCGGTATAACCGTGATACTCAGGTGCTTGCCAGGCAACAGGATTAACAGGCACTGGCCATAATAAAAAGTAGGCGGTTATAAGCAGAAATAAAGCACCGGCCGCCAGCAGTGTTGATTTAAGCAGTTTGTTTTTAAACATGGTTCAGGCTTTGTCAGCTTTTGGAAAGTTTGAAATAATTTCCAGGCCGGTTTCATCTCTTACCCGTTGTTCAATCATTTTTGCCTGTTCTTCACTGATGATTTTTAGCTTTGAAACTTTATGATCAAACTCCATCAGGTGATTGCCTCTGTTCTCACGATGCCACTCAGCAGGATAGGGGCGAGTGGGTGTGTTCAGTTGCACCAGATCAGGCTTGATCTGGTTAATCAGTTGTATGTAGTTATCAAGGTCATCTACATTGATGCTTGAGAACATGGTCTGTACTTCAAGCTCACCGGTGAAATGTTTTTGCAGATTTTTAATGCCATCAACAACCAGTTGCAACGTTATACCTTCAACCGGGCGGTTCATCCTGTTGAAAATATCTTCGCTACCGGCATCGATTTTTACTGACACCTTATCGAGCAGGCAAACGGCTTCTATAACTTCAGGAATTAACAATGTGGTAGCGTTGGTGAGAATTGACTGATGAGCGTTGGTTAATTCCTTAAGCGCCAGAATTATCTCTTTCAAATTGGTTGCCAGCGTCGGCTCGCCATTACCTGAGTAAGTGATCACATCAAACGGTTTGTCTTTAGTTACTGCTTTAAAGTCTTCAACAATCTGTTCGGTTGAGACATAGACTTTTCGTTCAGCGGTATGCACATCAATATTGCCCAGTTGGCAATAAAAGCAGTTAAAGCTGCAGATAGAGTCAACAAACAGAGGATCGATACCCAGGCTTTGTCCAAAGCGCCATGATTTTACCGGGCCGTAGACAGCTCGTGAAACCTGAAATAACTCTTCCTTGTCCACGTTATTATTTATCCATGTGGCCGACGATATGCGCCAGCTCGGGAATTAATATTTCATCAACCGCCAATGCGCAGGCTTTTGATGAGCCGGGTAATGCAGCTATTAACTGCCCCTTGTCACGATTGATACCTGCAGTCGCACGTGAGAGAACAGCCGCGCTGCCAACCTGTTTGTAACTTAACTGGGCAAACAAAAAAGCAAAAGCCGGCAGAGGTTCGTCACAATAGTCTTCAACTGTGCGCCATGTGATATCTCGTTTGGTAAGGCCTGTGCCGCCTGTAAGAAAGATAGCTCGCGCATCACTGACTGCTTCAAGTGCCTTGAGAATGTCTGCAGGCTCATCTTTTACCCAGTCACGGCCAAGAACCGTATGACCGGCTTCTTTCAGCCTTTCAACAATCAGGTCGCCGCTTAGATCTTCTTTTGATCCACGGGTATCTGAGCAAGTGATTACCCAGCAATCTACTTGCTTAGGGCTGGCTTTGCGGTGTTCTTCAACGCTCATGGGGTATACCTTAATTTTTTACTCTGTCTTATTAAAGGCGTGATCATAGTTTGTGTATGCCTGCTCATCAACAACAGAAGCGTAAAAAGTGTTTTTGATGGATGAAAGTTCTATAATCAGGGTGAATTTAATGCAAAATCCTCTTACACCCCTCTGGTAAAGAAAAACCTGGTGTTCTGACAAAATTGAAAGGTGGTATAAGCCCGATATGAGTAGTGCGACTGACATTGATGAATTGAGCCAATTAATAAAATGGCGTGCCGATGGCCTGCAAGTGGCGCTGGCTACTGTCGTGTCAACCTGGGGGTCATCGCCACGCCCGTTGGGCAGCCATCTGGCAATTAATGAAGCCGGGGCTTTTACGGGATCGGTATCCGGAGGCTGTATTGAAGCTGCGGTTATTGCTGAGGCACTTGAAGTGATAGAAGACGGCAAGCCTCGCTTGCTGCAGTTTGGTGTCAGTGACGAAGATGCCTGGGAAGTTGGGCTCTCTTGTGGCGGCAGTATCGAAATTTTTGTGGAGTGTGTGCAATGAAGATCGCTACGCTGCAACAGTTGCTTGAAGATCGTCAGCACAAAAATGATGCGGCGCTGGTTACGCGGCTCAAAGATGGTGAGCAGTGTCTGGTTTACGAAAATGAATCATCGGGTGAGCTGTTATTAGATATTGAACAGTTACAACAGGTGAGGGCATTGCTGCACAACCGGCAAAGTGCGGTTTTGGGAGAGGGAGGAAAGCGTTTGTTTGTACGTAGTTACCTCGCTCCGGCTCGAATGTTTATTGTGGGGGCGGTGCATATCGCCCAGGCTTTGGCACCAATGGCGACAGTGGCAGGTTTTGATGTGACGGTGATTGATCCTCGCAGTGCTTTTTGCCAAGCTGAGCGTTTTCCCGGTGTTACCTTGATTAATGAGTGGCCTGATGAAGCATTGGCATCCGCTGATATTGATAACCAGACTGCCATTGTTACCTTGTCGCATGACCCCAAAATTGATGACCCTGCATTGACTATCGCTTTAAGTAGCCCGGCTTTCTATATTGGTTCATTGGGTAGCAAGCGTACTCATGCAAAACGTGTTGATCGCTTAACCGAGCAGGCACTGGATGATGTGCTGCATCGTATTCATGCGCCGGTTGGTTTGGATCTGGGTGGTCGTGCCCATGCAGAGATCGCGGTGTCGATTTTGGCGCAGATTATTCAGGTGCGCTATCAGGGTAATGAAGTGCAAGGCCGGCAATCAGAAGGCGCCAAGCTGTGATTTTTGCCCGATTTGCTGTTCAGCAGGCCGAAGGTCTTATTCTTGCGCATACCATGCGCTTACCCGAGCGCCTGATAAAAAAAGGTCATACCCTCACTGCAGATGATATTATCGAGTTGCAACAGCAGGGTATTGAATATGTTACTGGTGCGCGAATAGAAGTTGGCGATGTTACCGAGAATGAGGCGGCATTGGCTATAGCCAATGTATTGGCCAGTAAAGACCTTCGAATAGGTAAGCCGGTAGCTGGCCGTTGCAATCTTTATGCGCGCACCCAGGGTCTGGTAACGATTGATCGTGAGCGTATCGATGCCATTAATTGTTGTGATGGTGCAGTTACCATTGCCACTCTGGCGCCTGATGATGAGGCTGAAGCCGGACAGACGATTGCCACCATCAAGATTATCCCTTTTGCTGTTTCCCGGTCACTGCTCGATAAATGCTGTTTATTGGCAGGCGAGTCAGCTATTGGGTTAAAGCCATTTTTTGCGCAGCGAGTCGCCCTGATTTTAACCGAAGCTGATAATGTAAAACCCTCGGTGCTTGATGCAACTCATGATGTCATGCAACAACGAGTTAGATCGTATGGTAGTTATATTGCTTTTGAACAGCGTTGTGCGCATACCATTGACGCGGTAGAGCAGGCGCTGCAGGCAGCTTTTATCAGTGAGTGTGAGTTAGTGCTGGTTTGTGGAGCAACAATTACAGTTGATGTGGGTGATATAGTGCCATCGGCGATTACCCGAATGGGGGGAGAGATTGAACATTTTGGGATGCCGGTAGAGCCTGGCAATATGTTATTGCTCGCCAGACATGGTTCTAAAACAATT
>CBDUPD010000263.1:0-4489 GCA_965368985.1 uncultured Spongiibacteraceae bacterium
CAATAGAGACGAACCCATTGCTGTTTCTCACGCACAGCAACGCCTCTGGTTTCTGCATAAGCTTGAACCTGAAAATACCGCTTACCATATTCATGCTGCTCTAAAAATACAGGGTGAGCTGAACCTTGAACATCTCAACCGTGCCTGCAATGAAATTATCAAGCGTCATGAAATACTACGCACCCATTATCAACAACAGGCAGGCAAGTTGACTCAGGTTATCAACGAGCCCGTCGATTGGCAGATAACTGCTGAAATTATCGCCGACGACGCCCTGGATGCCGCCATCACCTCTGAACTGCACCAGAGTTTTGACTTAAGCAAAAATGAGATATTCCGTACCCGTTTATGGCAATTGGATAAGCAGCAGCATCTACTGGCATTTACCATTCACCATATTGCCGCTGATGGCTGGTCGTTAGGTATTTTTGTGAATGAGCTGGTTATGCTTTATGAAGCCTTTGCCAAAGGTGAGTCTCCGCAACTGCTACCTCTTGAACGCCAATATGCTGATTACGCCATGTGGCAGGCACAAGAAGAACACAAGAAAACCATAAAAAAACAACTGAACTATTGGCAACAACAACTGCAGGGCTCACAAAACCTTTCACTACCGCTGGATAACCCACGTTCAATCTATACAGACAATGCCGGTGCCTTTGTTGACAGAGAATTATCCCCTGCAACAACCGCCAGCTTAAAAAGCTTAAACCAGAGCGCTGGCACCACAACGTTTATGAGCATGATGACTGCCCTATCGGCACTGTTACATCGTTATAGCCATCAAAATGATTTTTGCATTGGCACACCCATAGCCGGAAGACCCATCAGCCAGCTTGAACCATTAATTGGCTGTTTCCTCAATCTACTGGCCATACGCTGCGAACCTGAAAGTAAGCAGACATTCAGTGACTACCTGCAAACCATCAAAAATACCTGCACTGAAGCCCTTGCCAATCAAGACTTACCCTTTGAACAAATTGTGAATGATGTTGTTAAAGACCGCGACCTGGCCATTAGCCCTATTTTTCAAGTGTTATTATCGGTACAAAACACACCGTTTACACAAACAACCGAGCTTAGCCACTTAAGCATTACCCCTTACGAAGCAACCGAGCCTGCAGCACAATTTGACCTGAAGCTTACCGTGCAGGAGCTCGATAACAATATTCAAATACGCTTCGAATACAAAAAAGCCCTGTTTAACACAGCGACAATTGAACGTCTTGCTGATCATTTTATAACACTGTTAAATGAGGTTCTTGCCAACCCACAGCTGAAACTGCATGAAATCAACCTGTTTGGCAATCAATTAACCAGCGAGACACTGGGCCTGCAAGCTAACGGGTTGAATGACACACACGCTGATTTACCCGATGATCTTTTACTACACCATCTGTTCGAGCAGCAAGTAGCAAAAACACCAGATGCCATTGCAGTAAGCGATAAAGAAACTGCATTAAGCTACCAACAACTGAATAACCGCGCCAACCAACTCGCACAACAACTGATCAGCATGGGAGAGCAACCCGGCAAGCTGATTGGCGTCTGCCTCTACCGCAGCGTTAATATGTCAGTCGCCCTGCTCGGTGTATTAAAAGCCGGTTGCGCCTATGTACCTTTTGACCCCGAGTTTCCAACAGACCGGCTGGCCTTTATGGCAGAAGATACCGGTGTATCCGTAGTGATTACTGACACCACCGCTCGCGAAGTTATTGATACCTTCAGCGGCTGCAGTCTTGTGATTAATGATATTGATTTTGCAAGCTTTGACCACAACAACCTGTCTATTGAACAGAGTAATAATAGTCTGTTTAATGTTATTTACACATCAGGCTCAACAGGCAAACCTAAAGGCGTTATGGTGCCTCACCAGGGTATAGCCAACCGTCTGTTATGGATGCAAAAAGCCTACCCGTTAACAGCTAACGATACTGTATTACAAAAAACGCCTTACAGTTTTGACGTATCCGTCTGGGAGCTTTTTTGGCCTCTTATCACTGGTAGCAACTACTACTTTGCTGACCCTGAAACACATAAAGACCCGATGGCGATGCGCGATATTATTATTGAAAAAAATATCACCACCATGCACTTTGTGCCATCGATGCTGGGTAGTTTTTTGAATACGCACAATATTGAATCGTGCAATAGCTTAAGACAGGTATTCTGTTCAGGCGAAGCCCTGCAATTGGAACACGAAAAACAGTTTTATAAAAAACTGCCACGCTCCAGCTTGCATAATCTCTACGGTCCAACAGAGGCATCGATTGATGTATCGTTTTACAACTGCAGTACAAACAATCCGTTTTCATCAGTACCCATAGGTCGAGCCATTGACAATATTCAACTACATATACTCGATGAACACCTGCAACCTGCACCCACAGGAATTGCAGGCGAGCTCTATATTGGTGGCATCGGGCTGGCAAACGGTTATCTCAATCGCAGCGAACTAACAGCCAACACATTTATTGACAATCCGTTTATAAACGATGGCCACCCCAGTAAAAAACTTTATAAAACAGGGGATTTGGCTCGATTAACCGATCAAGGTGAAATTATCTTCCTTGGGCGGCTAGACCACCAGGTAAAAGTGCGTGGTAACCGTATCGAACTCGGTGAAATTGAAACTGCCCTTCTACACCTTAGCTCAATCAAGGACACCGTTGTTGTTGCCTACCAGCATAACAACGACTCACGTCTGGTCGCTTTTTATCTATCCGATAACGAGCTAGAACCGCAAACACTGATCAGTCATCTTTCAGAGTTTTTACCACAAAGCATGATACCTGCCAGTTTTATGAAACTGGAATCATGGCCCATGACACCCAGTGGCAAGGTGAATAGAAACAAACTACCCGCACCTGATTTTAGTCAACTCAATCGTGCGCCCTATGTTGCCCCCGAAACTGATACCGAAAAAGCCCTGGTATCAATCTGGCAAGACGTACTGGGCCTTGAAAAAGTCGGCATTAACGACAACTTCTTCGAACTTGGAGGCCACTCACTCACTGCAACCCAGGTGTTAGCTACCGCGCAAGAACAGTTTGAAGTGGAAGTACCCGTAAGAAAGATCTTTGAGAACCCATCGATTAAACCGATCGCCGCACTGATAGATGAGATCGTGCTCGAACAATCAGTGTTTAATAATGATCTCGAAGAAGATGAAGACTCCGAGAGCTTTATTCTTTAGGCAAGCAGATGCTTCTAAAGAAATAAAACATGATTTTATATTTCGAAAAACATTTTTCATGAAAACGGATAGTTAGTTGAGTCATCAATACACCCTATATTACCGACCCCAGGAAGACATTTTAGGTGAGTCATTTTATGACTGGCGTAAACATGTCTTTCAGGAAACTGCAAACTATCTTGACTCCCAAGGGCTTACTGTCACTCAAACACACAAGAAATCATTTGAAATAAATTCCGGCACAGCCCAAAAAATTCAGATGGAAATACCAGACTCAATGGCAATTCTTCAGAATGAACAATCTGGAGACTACTATGTACTTGACTGTCACGATCTTGTACTACCAGAAGAACTAAAACTGTTAGCAAAAGACAACAAATGTAAAAAGATTTTGAAATGCCAATACCGTGCCAGTGTTTTTAGAAGTAACATTTTCCAGAAAGTTCGACCATGGACATATTTTGATCGGTACTGGCCACAACACCAGGATCAAATGACCGAATTCAGAAACGAAAAGCGGACATCAGAATTTGTTTATTTCAGAGGCGCCGACTGGGCACAACGAGATATTATTTTAAGTGACTTAAGCCGACGAGGTATCATCCCTGCAGATTACCAGCCTATAAACTATGAAGAATACTTTCGTGAAAGCTGCCAACACCAAATAATGCTATCTTTACCAGGCATGGCTGATGTCTGTCATCGCGACATTGAAAGCTTTGCCAGTGGAACCTGCGTATTAAGACCAAGACTAATCAATGAATTTCATAATAAACTTATTCCTGACCACCACTACATCAGCGTTAATATAAAATATGCCAAACTCGCCCCCCTTGAAGTAACCAACAAAATCGAAGAAAAATTCAGGGAAGTTGCTAACAACCACGACCTGATTGAATCAATCTCAAAAAATGCAGCCAAATGGTATGATGAAAATGTTCGCCTGAATGCCGCCATGAAGCTGACAGCTCAATTGCTTGATCTGGATGCGGATTCCTAGCGTTTTATTGTTTACATATTAAAGTCCCCAGGAAACATGTCAGACTTATGCTCATTTCCACTTTTGGCCATGAGTTACATGTCGCTGAAATAGTCAATCAAATGAATCAGACAAGCTGCTTTTGCTTGAAAATAACGGTGGGAAATGAGAGACCTGACACTACGCAATAGTCGCTTGCTCGTAGAAAGAGCTGCCAGCTATAGGCAGGTGTCACGAATACCAGCATGATCATCGTCGAACATTACTTGCCTCACAATGCATTCACCTTTGTGGTTAGAGAACGAGAAGCTTTG
>CBDUPD010000264.1:0-4478 GCA_965368985.1 uncultured Spongiibacteraceae bacterium
GTTAGCTCTAACCGTAAGAAGCTCAGGTTTATTCTGATGGATAAATGACATATAAGAACTACGACGCTTATCTGCTTCATAGTTCATATCGTTGTAACCCATATAGCCACAAAGGTCTCCATCATTCAGGCTGTTCTTTTGTTGAAAACCTACCTGCTTTGCAGCATTAATGGCAATTTCAGTAAAGCTTGTTGGTTCACGATGTCTTACACGCAAACGTTCTTCAACTGCAGTAAATGCAGGATTTATATCATCCCATTGCCAACCCTTAGGCCACTGGTCAAAATCTTTTTTGTCACCACGGGTATAAACCATCCCATTCACAGAACCACTACCACCCATACCCGTGCCCGAACCCATATATACAGAACGATTGGCACAGCTGTCTTGTGCGGTCGACATGCGATCCCACATCACCCTGTCATTTGCAAAAGCATATTTAAAACCATCTGACGTCATGGTTTCAGGGTTTTTATCGGTTGGTTCCCCAGCCTCAAGCAGCAATACAGAACCACATTTTTCTTCTGCCAGGCGCGCTGCAGCGATACAACCAGCAGAGCCCCCACCAACAACAATATAATCAAATGTTAGATCGTTACTCATTTTGAACTCTTGTATATATCAAATTCTTCAGGAACAGGAAGGCCGATTGAAGGCAATAAACGACGAGCTATGAATCCTTTTAATTCAGCTTCACTTCTTTCACCCAATGTTTCCATTGTTATTAAAGAAAGCATGAAACGAATGGCACACTCCGCCATTTCTTTTAATTCTTCATCGCAGTATTTGTCATCTTGCATAATGGCTTTAAACAATTCCGTACCAATTTCCAAACCCTTGGGTGTTGTCAATGTATGTTGGCGAACCATATCCGATAAGGCCGGATCAGAGATCAATGCCAACGATGGTTCATCAGGCAAAATCTTCATACTGTAAACAACCGCTTCCAAAGTTCTTTCAGAAGCTGTTTCAAACTGGGTAAGATAAGCAAAAAGCTTATCACCAAAGCTGTAAGCTGACTGAAGAAGTGCAAAACGAATCACCTCATCACGATTACTGTAATAGCTATACACCGTTGAACGGGCCACCCGTGCTTCATATGCAATATCATTTAAGGTAACTCTTTCGATACCCCATCGCTTTACACAGGTAATCGCAGCTTCAAGTATCTGCTCCTGTGTTGTTGGCAGCACATCTTTTTGCCTAAGTATGGATTGTTGTACGTTCACTAATTTATTCCGTTATTTATCTTTGTATAAATTATTTCTGTATTACATTTTTTAACTGATGCTACAAAAACAGATGCCAGTTACCCACCAGCATAGTGGCTACTGTTAAACAGACAGAAACTGCATTAGCTGCCATCTTTGTTGACTCTGCTCCAGCTACTTTTTCAAGTTCAATCATCCAGTTCTTCATCATGACTCTCTTATATTTGTTTGGCTTTGTTACATATGTCACATTATGGTTCAAATAATAGCTACACTACAACAGAACATCAAGTGTAGTGTTGTAGTTTATCTTTATTATTTAACACTTATTTACTATAAATTGAGGTTTTTTAACGCTTACCTATAAAAAAATTTGTATAGGCTATTGTTTTAAATGGATTTTATAAGCTATACGTAAATGAATATATTGTAATTAAAACTCTACAATTATTTACTAATAGGTATGAATTAGCCTTCAAAATACATAGATCAATACGACTTTTTGGCGAATAACTCGCAGGGCACCAGTCAATTACCAATCCACGAGAGGTATCTTTCCAGATAAAAGCTTTATTCATAAATTGCGATATACCAAGGTTGGCATTGATTATAATAAGTGCTATTTTATTACTAATAATTAATAAGGTCAGGGATTAGCATGTCATCAATAAAAACAAAAATATCAGCACTTTCAGCAGCGTTATTACCGTTTGCTGCACTGTCCTCCGGGACATATGCCACTGAACTCGATTCCGGCGTATATATCGCACCGAGTCTCAGTTATCACACGTTTGGCCAGAACATTAAAGGCGATGGCCTCAATCTTGATAATACATCCGGTTTTGGTATCGGGCTTGGTTATCAGTTTGAAGAAAACTGGGCCGCAGAGCTTACTTACCATAGAGACTCTACAACAGAAGACAGCAATGGAAATGATGCCGATTCTGAATATTTTCATATCGATGGCCTATACCATTTTGATGAGTATGAAGATACCAACTGGTCACCCTATGCTGTTGCCGGTGTGGGCATTCGTACTTATGAACTTGATAAAACCGGTAGCAAAGACTCTGATGCCGAGTTTAATGGTGGTGTAGGTATAAAATATGCGTTCAATTCCAATCTATACTTTCGCACAGATGCTCGATTAACTTATGGGGCCTATGATGATGATATCGGCAGCTTATGGAATGTAGGTTTTGTTTACATTTTTGGTGGCTCTGATTTCATGAGAGATTCTGAATTCAGCCTCAATGATTATTTCGCTAAAGTTTGTGGTGGCAAAGAAAAAGAGCCTGCCATGGAAGAAAAGCCTGAACCTATGGCTGAGCCAGAACCGATGGCCGAGCCGGAACCAGAACCAGTTGTTGTGTCTGCCGCTCCTCAAGCTACTGCCGCACCTGTTATAGAATCGACAAACGAGCTTGATAGCGACAATGACGGCGTAAAAGATAGCATGGACAAATGCCCGGATACCTTGTTCGGAGCAAAAGTCGATGAAACCGGCTGTTATGCCGTTGAGCAAGCACAAGAAGTTGAGTTTAACCTAAACGTGACTTTCAAAAGTGGCTCAACCTGGCTAGATAAACTTTCTCAGGAACACGTTGACGAACTCGCTAACTTCCTGACTGTGCACAGCGATGTTGATGTTGTTATTGAAGGTTATAGCGATAGTCAAGGGGCTGAAGAACCCAACAAACGACTCTCTCAAGGCAGAGCTGACAGCGTTAAAAATTACCTGATTAAAAATCACAAAATCCCTGCCAGTCAAGTTACATCAGTAGGTTATGGCGAAGAAAACCCAATCGCAGATAACGCAACTGCTGAAGGTCGCGCAAAAAATCGTAGAGTTATGGCGAAGGTTACTGCTAAAGAAAAACAGTAATCTATCTATATAATTAAGTAAGAAGGGGAATTTTAATTCCCCTTTTTTTATTCTTGCTTTTTATTATTTAAAATTACCTTTCTAATCAATAGCCAGCTGCTCGATAATATGTTCGAGCATGGTGATATCATTATCTGAATAATCGATAATTTGACAACCTGACCAATGCATACCGGCATTCTCACTGTTAGCATTTGTCCACAAGCAGTCTACACCTACTTCAATCGTTTGCTTGCCATCGATGACATTGGGCAATGTCATGATAATCTGGTAGATAGTATCTGTCTCCATAGGATACCTCCCCGCTATCATTAATCCATCAAGACTAATATTCGCCAACACTCCCAATGAATTTTCACTAAACCGGTCCGTGATGTTTATCGGTTCAGATAAATTATAACGAGGATGTTTACGTCTTACTGAAAGCTCTTCCAATTTATCGGACATTTTTATTTCCTATATTATAACCCATCTGCATACCCTATATGTTCGACTGGTTACTGCATAGCTAATGTAGAGCCACCCCTTTGAGGCGAACAAGTATATTTTCCAGGGCTCTTTCGAAAAAAGGTTTACCTAGACCACTGATAATTTTGGCATGTTTATCAATAATAAGTCTCGCAAGGTCTATAGCATTTTCAATTTCAACCTTATGACCAGAGCTATCAACCAACATAAACCGCATAGTATTTATGTTGTACCACGACAACTTCAGTCGTTGATTTTTCTTCCCTTTAAACTCATCAAATTCAAACCAGGTTCCAAACTCAAGATGACTTAGTTGCTCTACAACTTCTTTTTCACTCTCGGTAAATGTGCTCTCATCCGGATCGTCACCAGCAAGCTCACCCAGAGCGGCATTCTCCAGTTCAACACGTGCCCGTTCATCAACAACATCAACAGGTTGATTTGCAAAAGCCTTGTTTTGTACCTCAGTCAACAAACCAATCAACTTCTCACTTTTTGTCTGACTAAAAGAAATGCTTTTAACAACTGTTCGTATTTTTTCCGGTAACTCATGCTGCATTACAACCAACCGACTACATTCTGACTGATCTGTTTTTGGCTGGATACTCCATAAAATATCATCCACCAGTTGCAGGCTGTCTTTCCACTCCATGGATAACTCTCCATATCGCAAAAAAATAAATGTCATATAATCAGCACATGGATGCAACAACAAAACAATTACCGGGGCGGGCAGCTTTGTACCAGCCATACGTAATTTTATTTCACCGTATACACGTCGTTTGACTGTACGCAAACGCTCTTCACCCTGAACTTTCTCTTGCACACGCTTTTCAAGTAACTCTGCTTTATGTTCAACCTTACTATTAAACTCCTGCATTTCCTTTAACAGCTCTTCAAATAATGAAAGCTCA
>CBDUPD010000265.1:0-4460 GCA_965368985.1 uncultured Spongiibacteraceae bacterium
AATGGATAATCGCCGTCATGGTTTTTGCCATGCTGGCATACCCGGTTATACAGATGATCCCAAGCGAAAAACAAAAGCGTCAGGCAGCCTTGCGACAGGCAGCAATGGCTAAAGGTTTACGTGTACAGGTAAGATACCCCAAACTTACCCAGCACTACATCAACGATCACCCTCAAATTCTTCGAACTGTTGCCTACTTTCTGCAAGTAAAAGAAACCTGCCTCGATAAAAAATGTACAGCTATAAGATCGGATAAAGACCCTGAGGGCTGGGCCTGGATGGATGGTATTTTTCCACACCCTTCAATAATGCTGGAAATGTTACCGTTATACCGTAATTTGCCTGACTACTGCCTCGCTGTAGAGCAAGGCCCACACGGTAGCGCATTATTTTTTATCGACTCTCTTAACACCTGCAATATTGACGAAATACAGTCTAATCTGGAAAAACTCAACACATTGATTATTTCTGAGGCCTGATAACAGTTCCTTAACTCTTTTAATCTACTCTGGTAACACCCAAAAATCACGCCACGCCTGCCCCTGACGAGTATTCATAATAGTGAAGGGCTACAAAAGAACATACATACTCAAGCGTATGCCAAAACCTTATATTTTCCCCCTCATCCAGACATAGATTGATTTTTATACAATACAGTAATTTTGACTGTCTAAAGTGCTAAAAAAGTTGTTTCGCAACAGCGCATAGCCTATATTTGTTTATGCTAATAACGATAATAAGAAGCAGTCGACAACTATCTTTTATATCAAAAAATTATAAGTCGACTTGGTCTCAGTTAATATAGTGGCAATCTATGGCCCCAATTAAAACAATCACTCTGGTTTGTAGCATTTTGGCTACCGCCATGCTCAGCTCTCCAATCGCTGCGGAGGAACTCAGTACACAAGATAAGCGCAAAGCCACTTATCTATTAAATTTTACCCGATTTGCCAAATGGCATGATGAGACATTTAATAATAATGGCGACCCGATAAATATTTGCCTTACAGACAATGGCGCATTTAAAAAGTATCTCGAAGAAAAAGTAAAAGGCCGTCATGCAGGCCCGGCAAAAAAAACGATAAACATTGTTAACTTCTCCATTGACTCAAAAAACAGTGACTGCCATTTAAGTTATATAGTGACAAAAGACGATGCGATAAAAATTAAAAAGAATAAATGGCTAAAAGTTGGTGACAACAAGAAAACAGCCAAGCTTGGCACTGCGATCAATTTTGTAGCCAAAGACAAAGAAATTCGCTTTGAAGTTTATCCTTCAAAGTTGAAAGAACAAGGTGTAAGTATGAGTTCGGAGTTATTGAAACTTGCGACAATAATAAAAGAATAAATCAGACTTTATGAAAAACTGGTATCAGTCGTTATCACTTCACTCAAAGCAAATATTGATTATTATTATAATCAACGCTATTTCATTGTTTGTCGCTTCTATTCTTTATTTCTACAACAATGTATCTTCATACCAACAAAACCAGATAACCCAGATTGAAGGCAAATCAAAAATTATTGCCGGTACCATTACCTCGTCATTACTGTTTCATGATCAGGGTGCCGCTCAGGAACAACTTGCCTCACTTATACAAGACTCCAGTATTCTCTATGCCGGTATTTATGATTCTGATAAAGCTTTTTTTGCCAACTACGATAGCCGCCTGCATTATCGCCGCCCCATTATTGAAAATTACGAACCCGGGCTATATCACCAACACAATGTGATCGAAGCCGTTAGTGCCATCCATTATGATAACGAACTGATCGGTTACTTGTTTATTGCACAGGATACCAGCGGCCTCACTGACCAGATGATCAGCCATGCCCTGATCACCCTTGCTGTATTTATTATGAGTTTATTATTCGCCTACGCCCTATCAATGATGATGCAACGTTGGCTTTCAAAACCGATTAAAGACCTGGTAGAAGTGATTCACCACATTACTACCAGCAAAGACTATAGCCAACGACTCACTTCACAACACAACGATGAGATCGGGCAGTTAATCAACAGCTTTAATACTATGCTTGATGCCGTTAAGCAGCGTGATGATAAATTGCGCTCACACGGCGATGAATTGGAAGATCTGGTTAACCTGCGCACCAGACAACTCCATCAGCGTTCTAACTACGATGGTCTAACCAAACTACCAAACCGCCACTTCCTGATTGAGCAACTGGAGCACCAGATTGAAATTGCCAATCGTGAAGGCAGCCAGATTGCTGTTATGTTTCTTGACCTTGACCGATTCAAGGTTATTAATGACAATCTTGGGCATTCTGTAGGCGATGAAGTACTTAAGGTTGCCGCCCAACGACTTAGCCAAACTGTGAGAAGCAATGACAACGTAGCCCGATGGGGCGGCGATGAATTTGTTATCTTTCTGTCAAACATTGAATCTCATGAAGACATTGAAGCCATTGCACTCAATGTTACACAGGCGCTTGAAGAAGTTATTTTACTTGCTGACAGACAGTTCCATATTTCAACCAGTATTGGTATCAGCCTTTACCCCAGTAACGGTAAAGATGCATTTACACTGCTTAAAAATGCTGACATCAGCATGTATCGAGCAAAAGATCGTGGCGCCGGTAGTTTCTGCTTCTACAGTTCTGAAATGGATGCAGGCTCAGTTGACCGTTTATCCATGGAAACAAAATTACGTCGTGCTATTGAAAACAACCAATGCCACCTTGTTTATCAACCAAAAATAGATATTCAGAAACATCAACTTCAGGTTTCCGGTGTTGAAGCACTGATACGCTGGTACGATGATGAATTGGGCCACGTACCACCTGGACAATTTATACCTCTTGCTGAAGAGATTGGCATCATCAATAAGATTGGCGACTTCGTATTAGACTCTGCCTGTAAACAACATGCTGAATGGCGCGCCATGAACGTACCACCCGTGCGTATCGCCATCAACTTGTCACCTACAAGCCTGGTTGAACCTGATATCGTTGAAAAAATTAAAACTAAACTCGAATTCTATAACATAGATCCAATGTACATAGAACTTGAGATTACTGAAGAAACATTCCTTGATGCCAGTGACCTGTGTCAAAAGAATCTTCAACTGTTAAATGAGCACGGCATTCACATCTCAATTGATGACTTCGGCACTGGATACTCCTGCTTGAGTTACCTGTTAGATCTGCCAGTCTCCACACTGAAAATTGACGGCAGTTTTGTGCGAAAACTGGGAACCCAGCCAGAAAACGACGGCATCGTAAATGCCATAATGACACTTGGACATGGTCTTGGACTTGAGGTTGTCGCCGAGTGCGTAGAAACAGAAGAGCAGTTACACTTCCTCGAACAAAATGGCTGTGATGTTATTCAGGGTTACTACTTCAGTAAACCTCTGGAACCTCAAGATCTTGCTGACTATGTTATAGAACTTGAAAGAAAGAACCGCGCTGCCCGTCAAATCTAGCTCGAATAAATCTGCTACATTTCTCTTTTATAGACCTAGAGGCTTCCATTTGAGCTTCTTTTCAATAGCTGTTATCAACAAACTGGCTATATCTTTTTCTGTAGCAGTCTCTATCCCCTCAAGGCCCGGAGAGGAGTTCACCTCGAGTAGCAGAGGCCCCTTATTTGATCGAATGATATCCACCCCCGCAACTGCAAGCCCCATAACCTTTGCAGCCTTAATTGCCAGAGCTCTCTCTTCTTTTGTTATTTTTACAATATTGGCTGTTCCTCCTTGATGGATATTGGCACGGAATTCACCGGGCGCCGCACTACGCTCAATAGACGCGACAATTTTTCCCTCAATGACAAAACAGCGTAAGTCTTTACCCTGAGCCTCTTTGACGAACTCTTGAACTAACAAATTTGCTTTAAGCGATGTGAAAGCATTTATAACCGACTCTGCAGCTTTTCGTGTTTCAGCCAATACAACACCCTGCCCCTGAGTGCCTTCCAATAACTTTACAATTAATGGCGCTCCCCCAACCATATCAATAAGGTCACTGGTATCTACCGGTGAATTGGCAAAACCCGATGTTGGAATATCAAGACCACTCTGTTGTAACAGTTGCAAAGAATAGAGCTTATCTCTGGATTGGCTTATCGCTGCCGAGCCATTTAATGCATAAATGCCCAGACTCTCAAAATGTCTTGTTAGAGCACAACCATAAAAAGTGACACTTGGACGAATTCTGGGAATAACGGCATCAAAATCATTAAGGATTCGACCACCTCGGTAATGCACTTCAGGGGTATCCGCATCCAGTTTCATATAACACTGTTTGATATTCAGAAATTCAACTTCATGCCCACGAGACATTCCTGCCTCTATAATGCGTTGATTGCTATATAAATCCGGATTACTTGCCAGAAGACCAATACGTAAACCTGACTCTGCTACAGTTTTTTTACCATATAACGCAATAATATCTTCGGGCTGCTTGTCACCCAGTAAAAAACTTGCAGAAGGGTC
>CBDUPD010000266.1:0-4451 GCA_965368985.1 uncultured Spongiibacteraceae bacterium
ACCATCACCAACAAGTTCAATGTAACCATCGACAAGCGGAATACCCAGATCAGAGTAAGAAGGTAGCGCCGGATCAGAACTCTGCCCATGATCAGCCATGGCGCGTATTGCCGATACCGGACGTATATAATCATAGTAACCCTTGATACCCCAGGCAGATATCGCCGAATCATGCATGGCACCACCCAACGCAAAATAAGCCTTAACATCCCACTCAAGATGGCTTAACACCTTGCCTTCTCCACGATATTTTTTCTCAAAATCTTCGTGATCAGTAATCTCGTTTAACAATACAAACCAATGACCGGGTGGAGTTTCCGAATCCGGACCATCAGCCCAAAATTCTGCTAACACACGAGCAAAGTCGCCTCTGGGCACTATATTGGGCGCATAAGGTTCACCAGTAACAGGGTTCACGGTATAACCTGTTCCACTATCACCACCATCAAGGTCATTATAAAAATCGCGTAGCCCAGGAATGGTATCAGGCAGACTCTCGTTATTGCCGTTATTTGCGGGCGAAATATCAATCATCACGCCATCGTCGGGCGACAGATGAGAAGACCACATAGCAACCAGCGAAAATCCCCACTTGTATTCTTCACTGTAAGCTCCTGTAGACATTGCTGGCGCACCAGGATCATGATAAACCCAATAATCATACCCATCACGGTTATGAATAGTCAGATCATCTGCAGTTAATGAGAAAGGTGTTACCTGCCCCCACTCAGGGCTTAAAAACTCAGGCATATCAACAGTGAGATGGCCCGATTGATCAATAAAACTCAGAAGAATCAGAGGCTGCCAACGGTCAAGATCTGTAATATTCGGATTACCCGGAAGCTCGGGCTCAAGCGCTCTATTGATAGGCGCATAGAACTGATTACTATAATCATTCTGCTCGTTTGATCCATCAGCAAGGCCAAATTGTATATAACAGTTGGCAATATAATTACCGACTTCTGCCGCCCCTTGCGTCACATCTGTTGAAGTGTTGGCGATATTATAACCATAATCTTCCATCATCTGATCTGCCCGATTGGAAATCTCAAGAGCACTGGGAGACACCTTGAAACGGTGTTTGATAATTCGATAAGCTGCATAACTGACAGCTTTCTCCTGGGGATTTTCTTCACCCTTGAATTTAACATCAGGTATTGAAGCACAAGCCGGGATAGGCGCATCACTACCAGTTAAGTAAGGCTTTGCTTCATCAGAAAATACAGCCCATGCATCATACATAGCAGACGATATATGAAAAAGATTTCTGGCATGCACTGTCGGGCGGGCATAATCACTCCGAATGGCATCCAGCAACAGCTCATTCCACTGCCTGGCAACAGACGGCGATTCGCCAATGTCATTTTTGGATTTTTTGCTGGAGTCGGAGCCGCCACATGATATTAAAAAGAAGCTGAAAAGAATAATCGTTAATGTTTTAAGTTGCACAGCCTGATCCTTATTTAAAAAATGCATAACACATTATAACCCTGAATATTGGAGGCTCTTTTTTACATATTTCTATACTCTAGTCAATGACTAGTGCTACTGTAACTCCAGCGTCGGCTCATCCAATGCCGACATCTGCTCTCGCAATTCAAGAATATGCTCTCCCCAATAACGCTCGGTATTAAACCAGGGGAAATGCATCGGGAAGGCAGGATCACCCCAACGTCTGGCCAACCAGGCACAATAGTGCATCATGCGCAGGGTACGCAGTGATTCAATCAACTGCATCTCAGACAGATTAAAACTGTTAAACATCTCATAACCTTCGATAATCTCACTCATCTGGGCAATCTGGTTAAATCGATCACCTGATAACAACATCCATAAATCCTGAATAGCGGGTGCCATTCTGGCATCATCAAAGTCAACATAGTTAGGCGCATCATCACGCCACAGAATATTTCCGATATGGCAGTCACCGTGTGAACGAATCATCTCCAGAGAGTTAACACTTTCAAACCGTTGCTCAACCTTTTTCAGCAAATCTGTACAGAGGCTTTCATAAGATTCTCGCAAATAATCAGGTACCATATTGTCAGCAACAAATTTTACACTGTCATATCCGTAAGTCTGAATACTAAGATCTGGGCGGCACTCAAACTTTTTAGCCTTACCCACACAGTGTATTCGCCCAAGGCTTTGCCCAAGCTCATACAGATGATCCATATCATCAAGCTCGGGCGCACGCCCACCTCGACGTTTAAATAACGCAATACGCATACCTTCCCACTCATACAGGCTATTACCATTTTCCAGCCTCATTGGCGCAACCACTGGTAACTCCTGCTCAAGTAATTCATAGGTAAAATCATGCTCTTCGACGATCTGTTCGGTAGTCCAGCGTTCGGGGCGGTAAAACTTGGCGATTAGAGGCTCTTCTTCTTCGATGCCGACCTGGTACACCCGGTTCTCATAACTATTAAGCGCCAAAATACGCCCGTCAGATAAAAAACCCTGTGACTCAATGGCCTGAATAACAAAGTCAGGGGTTAATACCGCAAAAGGGTGGTGAAGGTTCGCTTGATCACTCATAAAATAGGAAAATCGCCAGGTCAGTTTAGACCTCATCATACAGTAAATGGTCGGCTCTAGCCCTTTAGAATTATCATGACTAAATTGTAAGATTTCCTTACAAGCCATAAAAACAGGCACTTAGACAACTCACGACAAACTGTCTTATTAGAAATCGTATAAATATGAGATTAAACGTTTGCTTATCTAAACAAACGTTTGCTATATTCTTTGACCACTGATAGATAAATACTATTTCAATCACTGGCATATAGCTTATAAGTAATTGAAAATAATAAATATTATCTTTTGCCAGTAGATTATTAAAATAACTGAAAACAACATATAACCCTCTAAAGGAGATCAAATATGGCTGATACAAATTATGATGTGATCGTCATTGGAAGTGGCCCAGGCGGCCTGAGTGCAGCAACCCTGCTTCAAAAGCGTGGCAAAAAAGTATTGCTGGTTGAAAAAGGCAACCTGCTGGGCGGAAAAATGATCAGTATCGAGAAAGACGGTTACGCCTATGATCTTTTCCCACATGGCCAGGTACCTATGGTTGGCAACCAGTTTGAAGAAATTTATAAAGAGCTGGGCGTCTATGATGAGTGGGCACCAGCGCTTCTTCCTGATGATCCTCGTGAAGTCATCACACTTGCTTACCGCCACAAAGACTGGGACGAGTACAGAACAGTAACCCAAACCCAAGCCATGGCTGACCCAGAACCGTTTGTAAAACTATTTGGCATGGACCAGGAAGGCGCTGATAAAATGATGGCAATCATGATGGAAATGATTGGCATGACAGACGAAGACCTGTCAAAACTTGACGCTGTCACCATGAAAGACTGGTTAGATGCACGTGATACGCCACATGAGCTATACAGCTACATGGCATTTCATGCTAACGCATCATTAGCTGAGCCTGTTGATCTTGTTTCGGCTTCTGAGCAAATCATCATCATGAAACAACTCTTTTTGCAAGGTGGTGGTGGCCAATACAAAGGTGGCTTTGGTGATCTAACCAGAATTATGGCTCGTGAGTTTGAAAAGAATGGCGGCACACTGATCAAGAACTGTAAAGTTAACAAAATCAATATTGAAAATGGTTTTGCTACAGGTATTGACACACCAGAAGGTACATTCAATGCACCTGTAGTTATCAGTAATGCAGGCATTCAACCTACCATTTTGAAACTGGCTGGTGAAGAACATTTCGACAAATCTTACGTTAACTACATCAAGGCATTGGTTCCTGGCTGGGCATTCACCAGTGTTCGTTACTTCCTTGACAAAGAAGTGATGAAAACAGGTATGTACGTTATGTATTCTGATGACAGCTGGTTAGATACCGAACGTTATGAGAAAATGCATCGCGGAGAAGTACCTGATGAAGTTATTCTGTTCATGGTTAACCATAACTTCTATGACGAAAATGCTGCACCTCCAGGCAAACAGGTATTGGTAAGTGGTACTGTATGTACAGCCGATCCTGACGCTAAAGAAATTCAGGCACTGTATGACGTGATGGATAAGCAGATGCAAACAACTTTCCCTGAAATCTGGGAAGCTTGTGAGCGTCGTGAATACAACGGTCCTAAAGAGATTCGTGACTTGACTCGTGACTCTGCCATGCCAAAAGTGGGTGGTGAGTGTGTTGGTTTGGCTCAAATTGTCGGCCAATGCGGTAAAGACAAGCCTAAATCACAAACACCTATTAACGGTTTGTATATAGCTGGCGCTGATGCTGGTGGTGAAGGTATGGGCACGCACCAATCTGCACTATCAGGTACTCGTGTAGCTAACATGGTTGATTTGTATTTGAGAAAAGTTGCCAAGTTCTAAACACAGAACCCGTGAAATCAAAAGGGGGCACTTATCGCCCCCTTTTTTCTCACTAAACAAAAATTTATAAACTTTTATTCATA
>CBDUPD010000267.1:0-4442 GCA_965368985.1 uncultured Spongiibacteraceae bacterium
TTGGTTTTTTGGAATAACGCCTTCTGATTTAAGGCCAGCGTGAACAGTTACCCAATCATCGTCTACATCGACTACGATACCAGTAACAATAGAGCCTGGTTTCATATCAAGGGTTAATAGACTTTCTTCAAATAGTTCGGCGAAGGATTCGCTCATGGATTTTACCTAATAATGTTGGACCAGTCTTTCGACTGTTTGCCACACTTCCAGCCAGGAGCATGGGTCATCTAATAAATGATCTGTATTGATTCTTGCTGGTACATCCTATTGCTTTCACAAAGAGTCGAATCAGTACAAACCGCTAATTAACCAGATTATGCTTTTCAATAAGCGCTAATATGGCTTCAAACACCGCTTCAATGCTCATATCGGTTGAGTCGATAGTGATTGCATCATCTGCGGGCTTTAGAGGAGCTACGGCGCGATTCATATCACGTTCATCCCGTAGTTGAATATCCTTTAAAACGGCGGCGAGGGTAACAGTTTCACCGGATTCTTGCAACTGTTTGAAGCGCCGATCAGCCCTTTCTTCGGCAGAAGCTGTTAAATAGACCTTTAAAGGAGCATTTTCGAAGACAACTGTGCCCATATCACGACCATCAGCTATTAAACCCGGCGCCCGGGCAAATGCACGCTGTCGTATTTTCAAGGCTTCACGAACAGCAGGAATTGGCGCAACAAAAGATGCTGCCGTACCAGTCTCTTCAGTACGTAATTCAGCTGATACTTCTTCTCCGGCAAGCCAGGTTTCAAGGCCGCCTTCGGCAATCCTGAAATCTATATCAAGATGCTGGGCAGTATCTGCAACTTTTTCTTCATCCTCAAAGGCTATACCGGCTTTTATACAGGCCAAACCACACAGGCGATACATAGCGCCACTATCAAGAAAGTGCCAGCCCAGTTGTTTAGCAATTGCCTGACTTATTGTGCCTTTACCTGCACCACTTGGACCATCAATTGTAACTACTGGTATCATCTTTATTCCTGGCCTACCTTTTCTACAATGTTAAAACCTACAGAATTGGCCAAACCCACAAAATTTGGAAATGATGTAGCAACGTTATCACATCCCTTAATATGAATTTCTCCAGTACTCATCAAAGAGGCAACTGAAAAAGCCATGGAGATTCGGTGATCATGATGACTTTGCACCTCACCACCACCAATAGGCCCACCTTGTATTACAATACCATCTTCTGTTGGCTCAGCACTTACACCCAAAGCCTGCAAACCATCAGCCATCACCTGAATACGATCAGACTCTTTAACACGAAGTTCTTCAGCACCGGTCAAAACCGTTTTACCTTCTGCGCAAGCTGCAGCAATAAATAGAACCGGGAATTCATCAATCGCCAACGGCACATCTGACTCAGGAATTTCTATTCCTTTTAATTTGGCATATTTAACACGCAAATCTGCAACTGGCTCGCCACCTACTTTACGCTCTTCAAGCACCTCTATATCTGCACCCATTAAACGCAAGATATTGATCACACCTACACGTGTCGGGTTCATACCCACATGACGAATAACAAGATCAGAATTTGGAACAATAGAAGCCGCAACCATAAAGAAAGCCGCTGATGAAATATCTGAAGGTATATCGATATCCGCAGCGATTAACTTGCCACCACCGACAACTGCCCGCTCAGCACCATTAACTTCTACGGGATAACCGAAAGCCTCTAACATTCTTTCTGTGTGATCACGAGTTGGCGCCGGCTCAGTAATTGAAGTACGACCCTCTGCATACAAACCTGCCAGCAATACACAAGATTTCACCTGGGCACTGGCCATCGGCAATGGATAATCAATGGCTTTTAAACTGGCTCCGGCCTTGAGTGTTAATGGCGGCGTACCACCTTCTGCTGTTTCAAGGTCAGCACCCATCAGTGCCAAAGGATCGGTAACACGTTTCATTGGCCGCTTTGAGAGCGACTCATCACCCGTCATGGTAACTTCAAAACCCTGACCCGCTAACAAACCACTTAATAAACGTATCGACGTGCCCGAATTACCCATATCCAATGCAGACTCAGGTTGTTTTAAACCATGCATACCAACACCATGGATAACAACCTTGCCATTCTCAGGCCCTTCAATCTTCACACCCATTGCAGTAAATGCATTCAGCGTAGCCAAGGCATCTTGCCCCTCAAGAAAACCTGAAACATGGGTTATACCCTCAGCTAACGAGCCGAACATAATGGAGCGATGAGAAATTGATTTATCACCCGGCACACGAATATCACCGCATATACCTTTATCTTGCACAGAATTTTTTTGCGCAACAAAATCTAGTTGGCTCATGATTAATCTTCTTTTATTGGGTTCTGAGACTGGGATTTTCTTGACTCTAACAACTCAGAGAATTCATCTCTTGCAGCTTTGGCGTTTTCAAATATAGCCATAATGGTCTCACTATCGTCAGCCTTGATAGCTTTTTCGAGTTTTTCGAGGGAAGTTTTAAAAGACTCCATCACATCAATAATAGAAGCCTTGTTTGCTAACATAATATCGTGCCACATCACCGGATGACTTGATGCTATACGGGTAAAATCCCTGAATCCACCGGCCGCAAAACGAAAGATATCAACACTCGATTCCATCTCAGCCAACGTATCAACCAGCGTATATGCCAAAGCATGCGGCAAATGACTGGTTGCCGCTAACACTTTGTCATGCTCATCAATCGGCATGGAAACCACTTCAGCGCCTACTGCTTGCCAGATATCTGTAACAAACTGTAAGGCTGATGCATCCGTGTTTTCATCAGGTGTTAGAATAACCTTATGATCAACATATAGGTTGGCATTGGAAGCACCAATACCACTCTCTTCTGAACCAGCAATAGGGTGCCCGAGAACAAACCAACCCGGCAAACCATTAAAATGATCAGATACTACCTTGGCAATCTCACCTTTAACACTCGCAACATCAGTAACAACAGCAGAAGGTTTTTTATGTTCATCTATAACAGACAAATAGGTTTTTACTGTAAGTGTCGGTACGCCTAAAACAATCAAGTCAGCTTCTGCTACAGCTTTATTCAAATCATCAACAGCCACATCAAGAATGCCTTCTTCAATGCCAATTAATAATTGTTCTTTTCGTCTACCATAACCGGCAACACTGCCCACCAATTCCCGGTCACGCAACGCTTTTGCCAATGAACCACCAATAAGACCTGCACCAATAATAAGAACGTTATCAACCAGCCTACTCATATTAAAGCACCTGCTCCAGAGCGGTTAGAAATGCTTCATTTTCATCTTCAAGCCCAATAGATACCCTAAGGTGTTGCGGCAAACCATAAGGCACAATAGGTCTGACTATAACGCCTTTTTCAAGCAACTTTTCATAAACTGCCACAGCATCAGTTTTGGTATCAAAGGTAATAAAATTTCCCTGGGAAGGAATAAAAGAAATACCCAGAGCCTCAAGACCGGATTCGATCTGTTTGCGACCCGCATCATTAACATCAATCCCTTGCTGAAGGTATTCTTCATCTTTCAACACTTCAATCGCTGCCAACTGAGCTAGCGTATTAACATTGAAAGGCTCGCGTACCCGGTTCAGGATACCAGCCATTTCAGAGGTAGAAACACTGTAACCGATACGCAAACCTGCTAAACCATAAGCCTTTGAGAAGGTTCTGGTAACAATGAGATTAGGGAATTCTTTTTGCAAAACAATACCGTCAGCATAATCATTATCATGAATATATTCGGCGTAGGCTTCATCCAAAACAACAACCACATTCTTGGGTACCCGTTTCATAAAAGCATGAACCTCTTCATGCTCTAACCAGGTTCCTGTCGGGTTATTTGGATTAGCTATAAACACTACACGCGTATCATCTTCTATAGCCTCAAGCATAGCCTCAAGATCATGACCATAACGCACTGCTGGCACCTTTAGGGCCCTGGCGCCATTCAACTGAATCATAATTGGGTAAACAATAAATGCATGCTCGGAATAAACAGCACTGGTAGTTTCATCAAGAAAACACTGCCCGATAAGATCAAGCACATCATTCGAACCATTACCCAGAGTAATTTGATCCGACTGAACCCCTAAATGTATCGACAAGGCATTTTTCAAATCATACCCTGCACCATCAGGATAGCGCGTCAACTCATCAAGATTACCAGACAACAACTTTTTAACCCTGGGACTAAGACCTAACGGATTTTCATTGCTGGCAAGCTTAACAATGTCTGTCAAGCCCAGTTCACGCTGGAGTTCTTCTATGGGTTTGCCAGGCTGATAAGGGTGTAACCCTTGAACACCTGATTTTGCTAGGGAGAGAAAATCACAACTCATAATCTGACCAAATCCAACCTATGAGGTTTGAGGGTTATAGTGCAGCTTTAGGGTATGAACCTAAAGTCTTTAACATCAATGAATGTTCTTCGAGTTCAGATAGAATTTTCTTAATC
>CBDUPD010000268.1:0-4430 GCA_965368985.1 uncultured Spongiibacteraceae bacterium
CCTGCAAAGCTCAAAGCCTTTGAGCTGTCAGAAGAACTCAAAGGTATTATGCGCCCTCTGTTCCAAAAGCATCAGGACGACATCATCTCAGGTGAGTTCTCTCGCACTATGATGATCGACTGGGATAACGATGATATTAACCTGCACAAATGGCGCGCTGAAACTGCTGAAACAGGTTTTGAAAAAGCTGTGAACACTGACCAGGAAATTCCTGAGCAAGAATATTTCGATAATGGTATTTTGTTAGTTGCGTTTGTTCGTGCAGGTGTTGAGCTTGCATTTGAAACCATGTGTGAAGCTGGCATCATTGAAGAATCTGCCTACTATGAGTCTCTGCATGAAACACCACTCATCGCTAACACAATAGCTCGTAAGAAACTATACGAAATGAACTGTGTAATTTCAGATACAGCAGAATATGGTTGCTACCTGTTTGATCAGGCTGCTCGCCCACTGCTTGCTGACTTTATGTCTAAAGTATCTACTGATGTTATCGGCAAAGGCCTTGAGCTTAAAGACAACGGCGTTGATAACAAACAGCTTATTGAAGTCAATGACATTATTCGCAATCATCCTGTCGAATATATCGGCGAAGAACTACGTGCCTATATGTCTGACATGAAAAAAATTGTTTAATCCCTAAACATTCTTTATAGAAAGGCGGACATTATGTCCGCCTTTTTTTGCACAGCAAAAATATAATAGCATAAAAAACACACAGCCTATGAAAATTCGATATATACAAAGAATTGTAAAGTACAGAACAAAAAACTAGGATGAACATCTGGTTAAATTCTTTTTTAAGAATATAAATAATAATATTTTAGAAGGATTGTTATGCCGCTTCATCATAAATTCAACATACATCTTTGTATTAGTATGATGATGCTCTTATTTTCAGCTCCTTTCGCATCTGCAGATATTGCAATTATTATTAACAAGGCCAATGATACACCTTCTTTAAACGCAGCTGAAATCAAACGTATTTTTCTCGGAAAAATAGATAGTTACCCTAACGGAAAAATAATTACACCCTTTGATCAGGATGAAAGCACCGACATTTACAATAGATTTATATCCAGGGTTTTAAACAAGAAAAATGAGCAGATGACGTCATACCGGACAAGACAACTCTACTCAGGAAAATCCAGACCACCAAAAAAAATTAAAGGCACCGACAAACAAGTAATAGACGCGGTGGCTAACAATATCGATGCCATAGCATATATAGATGCAGCGAATGTAAATGACAGCGTGAAAGCAGCATTAATTATCATTGAATAAATACTTAACCAAAAAACAAAAAAGGCGAGCAAAAAGCTCGCCTTTATAATTCAAGAAAGTTATTTAAAGAGCTAAAACTTTCTCACCACGTGAAAGACCACAAACACCTGTTCTTACAACTTCAAGTATATTGGCATCTCCAACAGCACCTAAAAAGGCATCCAGCTTATCGCTAGTGCCCGCTAACTGAATGGTATATACCGCTGGTCCCACATCAACAATCTGACCGCGAAATATATCTGTACAACGCTTTATCTCTGCACGCTGAGCACCTGAAGCCTTAACCTTGATCAACATCAGCTCACGCTCAATATGATCACCTTCAGTTAAATCAACCAGCTTAACAACTTCAACCAGGCGATTAAGATGCTTGGTAATTTGCTCAATAATTTGATCACCACCAATAGTGGTTAACGTTAAACGCGACAAGCTTTCATCTTCAGTGGGCGCAACAGTTAAAGACTCAATATTGTAGCCACGCTGTGAAAACAAACCAACTACTCGTGACAAAGCCCCTGGCTCATTTTCCATCAAAACGGAAATAATATGTTTCATTATGTTCTCTCCGTCTTGCTTAACATCATATCCCTCATTGAACCATTCGGCGCAATCTGCATAGGATACACATGCTCATGGCGATCAACATAGATATCCATAAACACCAATCTATCTTTAAGCGATAAAGCTTCTTTAATAGCAGGCTCAAGATCTTCAAGTTTTTCTACTTTCATACCAACATGACCATAGGCTTCTGCCAATTTCACAAAATCAGGCAACGAGTCCTCATAAACACTTTGAGAATAGCGGCCTTCATATTGCAAATCTTGCCACTGCTTAACCATTCCCAGATAGCCATTATTCAGATTAAGAATTTTAACGGGTATTCCATATTGCGTGCAGGTAGAAAGCTCCTGAATATTCATCTGAATACTTCCCTCACCAGTAATGGTACAAACATCAGCATCAGGAAATGCCAGCTTTACACCCATTGCCGAAGGTAATCCAAAACCCATCGTACCCAAGCCGCCAGAGTTTATCCACCGGCGAGGCTTATCAAAACGATAGTACTGAGCCGCAAACATTTGATGCTGACCAACGTCTGAACAAATATAAGCATCACCCTTGGTAATATGATACAAGGTTTCTATAACTTGTTGCGGTTTAATCTTTCCTGAATCAAGATCATAGCGAGGACGCACCCATTGACCATGCAGCTCACGCCATTGGTCAATCTGCTTCCACCACTCAGCAAGAGCTGTCTGATCTTGTACAATTTCCTTTTTAGCCAACGTATCGTCTAACTGATCAATCATATCAGTCAAAACAGACTTAACCGGCCCCACAATAGGCACATCAACTTTTACAGTTTTTGCAATAGACGTAGGATCAATATCAACATGAATAATTTTTGCTGTTGGGCAGAATTTTGACGGCGTATTTGTCACCCTGTCATCAAAACGAGCGCCTAACGCTAAAATCAAATCAGAATGATGCATAGTGTTATTGGCTTCATAAGTACCATGCATACCCAGCATACCGATATACTGACGATCAGTAGCAGGGTAGCCACCAAGTCCCATCAAGGTATTTGTTACCGGGATATTCAACTTCCGGGCAAAAGCAGTTAACTCTGCAGCCGCATTACCCTGGATAATTCCACCACCCGTATATATAACTGGACGCTTGGCCTCCAGCAATAACTGAATAGCCTTCTTGATTTGTCCGGCATGACCACGAACAGCAGGAGAATACGAACGCATTTTGACTTCAGCAGGGTATTCAAATGGATATTTCAATTCCGGGTGCGTAAGATCTTTTGGCAAATCAACAACAACCGGACCAGGACGACCAGTAGATGCCAGATAAAATGCTTTCTTGATGATTTCAGGAATATCTTCAGTCTTCTTAACTAAAAAGCTGTGCTTCACCACTGGACGGGAAACACCTACCATATCAGTCTCCTGAAAAGCATCTCCTCCTATCAAATGACTTTGTACTTGCCCTGACAATACAACCATTGGAATTGAATCCATATAGGCTGTTGCTATCCCGGTTATAGCATTGGTTGCACCAGGCCCGGATGTTACAAGGACCACACCCGTTTTACCGGTAGCGCGTGTATAACCGTCGGCCGCATGAGCAGCTGCCTGCTCATGACGGACAAGAATATGAGGAATATCACTGGATTTATGCAGTGCATCATAAATGTGTAAAACAGCGCCACCCGGGTAACCAAAAATGAATTCGGTTCCCTCTTCTTTGAGTGCGCGGACGAGCATCTCGCCACCCGATAACAACTCCACAGCTGTATCCTTATGTAAATTAATTTAAAAAGATTGGGCTCCATCTCGAATCAATCAATTCGTTCTGGATTTATTCCGTAATTTCAGACAGACTTAGCCCTTGGATTGCCCGTAATTGTTGACTTTTACCTCAATAATGTCAACCAGTTACATCATTTATGAATTTATGGTTATACTTGAATAATAATTAATAAGAAAAATTTTGAAACAGGTTAAGATAATGAGCACTTTAAAATCAGGCCTAATTGCTTGCATCACTTCTCTTCTATGCTTCAATGCATTTGCAGCTACCACCACTCAAGTCTATACATGGACTGATAAGGAAGGCGTAGTGCATTACAGTGAAACTCCGCCAAAAAACAAGGAACAAACATCTCAACTGGTTTCTACCAAAACCCAGGCAGGCGTATCATCACAAGCTACTTCCCCCGAAGACACTGAAACTGAAACTGAAGAAAAAACTGCCACTTCTCAAGAAAACGTGGAGCAGGTACTGAAAAAAGACCCGGAGGCATGCAAACAAGCCACCAAAGCACTGAACTCTTTAATGAGTAAGCCCATCATCCGCACCAATGGCAAAATAATGACCATTGAAGAAAAGAATCAACAACTTAAAAATATGAAAGAGATTATGAAAATTCACTGTTGATAATCAGTAATCACCAGACAACAATCTATCAACTTTCAATAAAATATTAATCAAGTCGCCAGCAACCAAAGCTTGCGACTTGCCCCACTCTTCTCCCATAGGTGCAATACTGCAACTATTCGGTAACTCCAGATTTTCTTTCAGCATCCATTGCAGCCTTGGAATAAAAATCCATTGCAGCCATTGGTGAAAGG
>CBDUPD010000269.1:0-4406 GCA_965368985.1 uncultured Spongiibacteraceae bacterium
ATTTAGCTCTCCTGCCATGGCTGAACAAAAAGCCCTGTATTTTTTACTGACCGGAAAAGCGCCTGATGATGAATCAAGCGGAGTTACACAAGCCATGGTTGGCCAGGCAGCATTATCATATGGCTTGTCAAAAAGTGAAGGGACGGCTGCTTCCATCGCCAATAAATTGGGTATTTATGATTTCCAGATGACGGCAACTGAGGGAAAAAACGGGCCAAAGGTGTATATGGGTGGTTATGTGAATCCAAAATTGCATGTGAGTTATGGTGTCGGTACGTTTGATAATGTTAATGAGTTAACCCTGCGTTATCGTTTGCGCAACAATTTATTTGTTGAAGCAATTTCCAGTGCAGCGAATGCGCTGGATTTGTTATGGAGTTTCAGGGTAGAAAAGCAGGAGTAACAATGACTCATTGTGAGTTGATAAGTTTGAGTTTTTTACCAGCCTGAATTCAGGTAAGTATAAATACAGATAATTACTTGAGATACCTATGAAAAAACCCGATGAATTGTGTAATAGAATTTTTCCCAGTGCAGCTGATGATGTTGAAACGCCAGAAGAAGCCTGGAGATTGATTCAGCAGCACATCTCAGCTGAAGAACAATTAAGAAAATAAGTTATATGTTAGTTTAATGCTGGGGTTACGATGTATGAGAAGTGTAAGCTCTTATTTCATAAGTTATATTTTATTGTGAGAGTCATACAATAAACATGAAACGGGTTAGTTGAGGTAGCTGAGCCCAAATTTATGTTTGCTTGTTCAGCTTATTTATGTGTAAGTTCTTCTTCAATATTTTCTGCCATGATCTCTGTTGATGGTTCAGATTCTTCAATGTTCGCTTCAACCATGGGTTTTTCTTCTATAACAGGATGTGATAGAGAATAATAGGCATCGTTAGATTGTAAAATTTGCTCGATAAAGCGTCTGCTTAAACTGGCTATTTGTAGGGCGGTATCGACAGTGTCTATGTTTAATCTTTCTCCTACAACGGCTGAAAGTAGTTGTCTTTTTGTTTCTTTGTAGTTTTCGGCCAGTTGGGCCAGTTGCTCATGTTGCAGAGTGGAGTCACTATGATGAATGAGATGATTGAATGTATTAACGATGTCAAACCAATTATACAAGGGGCTGGGTATAATGCCGGACTCTGCAGAAATTCCCTGATACCTTGCGAGTGCTTCAGTATATGTTGCGCATGCATTATGTAGATAATGACTAACAGACAGGCCAAGAGTTAACTGTTCTCCTTGATCTTTTGTCAGGTTTGATTTTAATGCAAGAGCAATAAAATCGTTTAAGTCATGAAGGCGCTCTTTAATGGAAGAGCTATTATTTATAGAAGCATTTTTTGTGCCACGAGCAGGTAGGGTCATATCGCCAATAGCTTCTATTAGTGCATCCAGTTCAATGGTCATTACCCGAATGGCAAGATCCGGGATGGTTGCAAGATTGGTATCCAGGCGTGCATGTTGAGGTTTCTGTTTTTCCGGTTTGGAATAACACTTTAATAAAAATTGTGTCAGTTTTGGTTCAACTGGCCACATGAGTATGACGCCAAGTACGTTAAAGAACGTATGAAATATCGCCAGTAACATAACAGGATTCTCGCCCACATGGATAAGATTTCCAATCCAGGTGACGACAGGCCAGAATACGGGCAATAAGGAAATGGCAACCAAAGCGGTTAACAGGTTAAATACAACATGTGCCCATGCAAGACGTTTGACGTGTGCATTGCCGCCTATGCCGGCAATGATAGCTGTTGATGTGGTGCCTATATTGGCTCCAATTACAGCAGCAGCTGCAACCTCCATTCCGACAACTCCGCTTGCTACGGCGGTGAGAATAATTGCAATACCAGCACTCGATGATTGTGTTAGCAAGGTTAAAAGAAAGCCAACCCCTAGTGCCATTAAGGTTTCATAACCAGTACTGGAAAAGATGGATGCAATATCAAGCTGGTTGGAAAAATCGGAGAAATTGACTTTTAGCGCATCAATACCCATGAAAAGTAGGCCAAAACCGGCCAATGCCATACCCAGAGCTTTGCCTCGTTCGTAAGGGAAAAAGATTCTCAGTGCAGCACCGATACCAATCAGGGGAAAGGTGAATGCATCAATTTTTACGCTGAAGCCAAAGAATGTAATAATCCATGCGGTAAATGTTGTACCTACATTGCTGCCAAACACAACCCATATCGCCTGTTGGAAACTCATTAGTCCGGCGCTGACAAAGCCCATAGTAGCAACAGTTACTGCGCTGGAGGATTGAACCAGTGAGGTGATCAATATACCCGACGCCAGCCCCCGTCCTCGGGTTGAGGTCCATTGACTTAATAAGCGCTCCAGCGCCCGCCCGCCCGCCAGTTTGAGTCCTTCTGTCATTAGCCACATACCCAAAAGGAATAAACCCAGAGAGCCGATAAGAGTGAAAATCATGGTTATGTTCCTAAAAAGCTATACTTTGTCCTCGGGAAGGGATCTCTGAAGCCAGATTGTATTCTTCCCATAATTTATAAGAGAGTGTATCAAGTGCCTCGGCTTCACCATGAACCAGTATAATACGCGGGTTGCTTGAAAAGTTTGAAATCCACTCAATCAGTTCGCTTTGCCCGGCGTGTGCTGAAAACCCACCCAGTGTTTCAATCTGTGCCTTGACCCGATATTCCTCACCGAACAGCTTTATGGTTTTGGCTTTTTCTACAAGAAGTCGCCCTAATGTTCCCTGGGCCTGAAAGCCGACAAAAATGGCAGTGTTATGATGATTCCAGATGCGTTGTTTAAAATGATGGCGTATACGGCCGCCGGTACACATGCCGCTACCGGCAATAATAATGGCACCTTTTTTAATTTTATTGATTCGCATTGAGTCCTGTGGTGTCACCGATATTTGCAGCTTGGGAAGAAAATCCTTCAATAATGATTGATGGCCTGAACACAGCTCTTTTACGCCTTCGCAGTCGAGTGTATTAAGCCAGCGATCGTATATTCTGGTTACTTCAATCGCCATAGGGCTGTCGAGAATTACCTGCCAGTTATCCAGTTCACCTTGTTGATGAAGCATCCCCAGATAAAAAAGCAGCTCCTGGGTTCTACCTACCGCGAAGGCTGGAATCAATACATTACCGCCTTTCTCCCAGGTTTGTTGAAGAATGTCTCGAAACTGGTCGACAGTGTCATCCATTGAGCGATGATTGCGATTACCGTAGGTACCTTCCATTAATACAACATCAGCCTCTGTCAGCAGGGTAGGGTCATTCATCAAGACGGCTCCCTTGTGCCCCAAATCACCTGAAAAAACCAGCTTCTTGCTCTGTTGTTTTTCCTGCAGGGTGATTTCAATAATGGATGAGCCGAGTATATGGCCGGCATCATAAAATATGACAGAAGCGTCAGGCGATAAAGATAATGGCTGATTATAACGTAGTGGTTTACACAGCTTTAATGCCTTGATGACGTCATTTTTAACATATTGTGGTTTAAGCGGTTTTTCTCCCTGCCTGGCCCTGCGCAAATTTTTTCTTTTAAGGTCATTTTGGTAGATACCCACTGAGTCAAGTAGCATGATTTTGAGTAGTTCGGCTGTTGCTTCAGAGCAGTAGATTGGTCCATTGAACCCCTCGTGAACCAGCTTGGGTAGTAGGCCTGAGTGATCAAGGTGTGCGTGGGAGAGTAGAACTGCATCTATTCCATGGGGATCAAAGCCAAAGGTTTCATTGGCTAGTCGTTCAATGGCGCTACCACCCTGGTGCATACCACAATCGAGAATGATGCGCCCTAAAGCCGGAGATTCGAGCAAGTGACATGAGCCGGTGACTTCTTGTGCGGCTCCTAAAAATTTTATGGTGGCCATAATGTCTACTCTCCAGGTGTATATTGGATGACTTTCAGTGGTATCAATCCAATTAAAACAATAAATTTAATAGTAAATTATAAAGCCAATACCCGCATTAAGAATAACTATTTAAAATATAGGGGCGCCATATTGTAAGGTCTCCCTATTGAATTTAAGTGTGGTTGTTATCACTGATGTTATTATTATCTTCACTGAGTCATTAAAATAATAATTCAGGCGAAGTATATTTGATATACCCCGGGGTGCTTCAAATGGTTAATGACTGTTAGAAGACGTAGACTCTAAATAGAAACCTTGTAAATGATATGAGTTTTAATGACGATGCACTTAAAATTATCTAGTGAGATTAGTTGAAAAGAGGTGGGGATTACAACTGCCGAGAGCTTGATCAAGTAAGAAAAGATCGAGTAATGGGTCATTTGAATTTTTCTTGGTGAAAACTGTTATGACTTTCCTTTTTCTAGTACAGTGAGTCGAGAGTTTTTTATTTGGCATTCCGGTATTTATAATTGTAGTCTGAAACTGCAATGCTATTGGGGGTGGTTGTCGAAG
>CBDUPD010000270.1:0-4398 GCA_965368985.1 uncultured Spongiibacteraceae bacterium
GAAAGTTCGAATATCTTCTTGTTTTCTTTTAAATTTATCCACCAACGAGGTTAATCATCACCCCTGCAGCTACTGCAGAGCCAATTACACCTGCCACATTGGGGCCCATTGCATGCATCAACAGAAAATTATGTGGGTTAGACTCAAGCCCCACTTTATTGGATACACGAGCAGCCATAGGCACTGCAGACACCCCTGCCGAGCCAATCAGCGGGTTAATCTTGTTTTTGCTTACAAGATTCATCATCTTCGCCATTAACACGCCACAAGCCGTACCGATACCAAAAGCAATAACACCCAAAAGCAAAATACCCAGGGTATTCAGGTCGAGAAATTTATCAGCACTTAATTTTGAGCCAACAGACAGGCCCAAAAATATGGTCGTAATATTTATTAAGGCATTCTGCGCAGTATCACTTAAACGATCAACAACTCCACATTCTCTCATCAGGTTACCAAAGCAAAACATACCCAACAGAGGTGCAGCATCTGGCAACACTAGAGCTACAAGAACCAAAAGAGTGAGGGGAAACAGTATTTTTTCACGCTTTGAGACAACACGTAGCTGTACCATCTCGATTTTACGTTCTTTTTCAGTAGTCAAAAGCTTCATGATAGGGGGCTGAATCAACGGCACAAGAGCCATATATGAATATGCCGCTACAGCTATTGCACCCAATAATTCTGGCGCCAACAAACTGGCAACATAAATAGCTGTAGGCCCATCAGCCCCGCCAATAATACCGATGGCTGCTGCATCAGCCAGAGTGAAATCCATAATTCCCACTGCAGTTAAACCAACAGCGCCCAGCACTGTAGCAAAAATACCAAACTGTGCCGCAGCACCGAGTAACAATGTTTTGGGGTTAGCCAGTAATGGGCCAAAATCTGTCATAGCCCCTACACCCATAAAAATTACCAGAGGCGCTACACCACTGGCAATAGCAACAGAGTAGAAGTTATACAACATACCATTAACATAACTGGCATCAGCAGCGACCTGCTTTGCAACAAGTAACTCAGCCTTGGGGGCATTATGATAAGCATGGATGATTTCTTTGACATACTCGGCACTAACGCCTGCACTACTATCAAAACTGACATGTAGCGCCTGAGCCAAAGCTTTTAAAACAACAGGGTCTGCAGCAAAAATGGCATTCTCAACGGAGGAGTATGCCAAACCTGCACCGGGAATATTAGCCAATATGCCACCAAACCCAATAGGTACCAATAACAGTGGCTCAAAGTTTTTATTAATGGCTAAAAATAATAATACAAAGCCGACCAGAATCATCCCGGCCTGACCTATTGTTATCTGAGCTACTCCCGAGCTTGCCCACAAACTCAATAAATGTTCCATCGAAGGGCTCCGGCCTAGGCAATCGTGATCAATTGATCGCCAACAGCAACAGAGTCACCTTCTTTCACCGCAACTGACTGAACCGTACCCGAGGCCGTTGCACGCACTTCTGTTTCCATCTTCATGGCTTCTAGAACAATAATCACATCACCTTCTCGAACCTGCTGACCAATAGAAACCTGTACCTTGAATATATTACCTGCCAATGGTGCATTAACTGCCTGACCACCAGCAGCTGCCGGAGCTACAGCCATAGGGGTAGCTGATACAGGTGCAACTGATGACACTTCACCACCTTCTGCAACCTCAACAACATAACTCTGACCAGAGACACTTACTGTATATACTTCAGGTCCATTATTAACTGCCGGAACACTGACTGGTATAACTACCGCATCTTCACCAGTTGGAGCTGGTTCAAAAGCATCTGCATTACCACGGTTTTCAAGAAACTTAAGCCCAATCTGCTGAAATAATGCGTAAGTTAATACATCATCAATTTCATTTTCACCCGAGGCCAGACTGACACCCTTTTGTTTTGCCACATCACGCAGTTCAGTTGTTAGCGAATCAAGCTCGTCATCCAACAAATCAGCAGGACGACAGGTAATCACTTTTTTACCTTCAAGAACACGTGCCTGCAATTCTGCATTTACCGGCGCCGGAGTTGCCCCATATTCACCTTTTAATACACCTGCTGTTTCTTTGGAAATTGACTTGTAACGCTCACCTGTCATTACATTAATAACAGCCTGCGTACCCACAATTTGTGATGTGGGCGTTACCAGAGGAATGAAGCCAAGGTCTTCACGCACACGGGGAATTTCAGCTAATACCTCGTCAATACGATCAGCTGCGCCCTGCTCTTTAAGCTGGCCTTCCATATTGGTTAACATGCCACCAGGAACCTGCGCCACCAGAATACGTGAATCAACACCACGCAGAGAGCCTTCAAATTTGGCATATTTTTTACGCACTTCACGGAAGTAAGCGGCAATTTCTTCAAGTAAAATAATATCCAGACCAGTATCCCGATCAGTACCTTCAAGCATTGAAACAACAGACTCTGTAGGAGAATGACCATAGGTCATACTCATTGAAGAAATAGCGGTATCAACATTATCTATACCCGCTTCAATGGCCTTAAGTGCCGTTGCCGTAGAGAGACCAGTTGTTGCATGGCAATGCATATGAACAGGAATAGCCAGCTCTTTCTTTAAGCGACTAACCAGGTCAAATGCTACATACGGTTTTAGCAAACCCGCCATGTCTTTAATGGCAATAGAGTCAGCACCCATGCTTTCAAGCTCTTTTGCCATTTCGACCCACATATCAAGCGTATGCACCGGGCTGATGGTATAAGAAATCGTTCCCTGGGCATGCTTGCCCACTTCTTTTACCGCTTTAATAGCAGTAATCAGGTTGCGGGTATCATTCATAGCATCAAAAATACGAAAAACATCAACACCATTTACCGCTGCACGCTCAACAAACTTGCGCACCACATCATCACCATAATGACGATAACCCAAAATATTTTGCCCACGAAATAACATTTGCTGAGGGGTATTCGGCATAACTTTCTTTAGCTCACGAATACGTTCCCAAGGATCTTCGCCCAAATAACGAATACAAGAATCAAATGTAGCTCCACCCCAACTTTCAAGCGACCAAAAACCTACCCGATCAAGCTTCTCGGCAATAGGTAACATATCATCAAGACGCATACGCGTAGCAAACAGAGATTGATGCGCATCACGCAATACAACATCGGTAATACCTAATGGTTTCTTGTTTTCACTCATTTTAAGAGCCTCAAATAGTCGTAAGGGTAACGTCAGGTTTAATTCGCTCTACTGCTTGTGGCGAGAACGATATTTATGAACAGCGGCAGTGATAACTGCCACTAGCTGTTCGTCATTATTATTGTCACTACTCATTGGACCCTGAGTATTGGGGACAATAGTTTCAGATGTATCGGGGAAAAAACGCTGCACAATAGCTGACATGGTCACAGTTACACCAATCAATACGACAAGGAATACGAATACCGTACCCATGCCATAAATCATCAGCTCTACGCCCTGTTGAAATAGATTTTCTTGCATCTATCCACTCTACCTGTTTTCTGCCAGTATTAGCACCTTTCAAAGGGCGCAATTATCCCTGCATTTACAATGCAAAATTGGACGCCACTTTACCTGTATTTAATGCCTGAAGCAATAAACCGAGAGGGTTTTTGGGCTATAATCGCCAGCCTATGAAAACTTCAATTTCACCCCCCACATTTATTACGCTGGCTCCTATGGAAGGGGTGATAGACCATACGATGCGTGAGATGTATTCCGCCATTGGTGGTATCGACAGGTGCGTGACTGAATTTGTAAGAGTTTCTCATCAAAAACTTCCAAATCGCACCTTCAAACGATACTGTCCCGAGCTCGATAACAACAGCCAGACAAGTAATGGCACACAGGTTTATCTGCAGTTATTGGGCGACAAGCCCGACATGATGGCTCAAAGCGCTACCACCGCAGCCAATCTGGGCGCCATAGGCATTGATATTAATTTTGGCTGTCCTGCAAAAACCGTTAACAATTCGGGAGGGGGAGCTGTTTTATTGCAGAATCCTCAATCACTATACAATATCACCAAGGCTGTCCGGGATGCTGTACCTCTTCACATACCCGTTACTGCAAAAATGCGCCTGGGATATGAAGATAAGTCCCAAGCACTGGAAAATGCCCAGGCACTACAGCAGGCAGGCGCTGCAGAAATTGCTATTCACGCTCGCACTAAAACCGAAGGCTATCGCCCTCCTGCTTACTGGGATGAAATTGGAAAAATTACTGGCTCGTTATCTATTCCTGTTATTGCCAATGGTGAAATCTGGAGCCTTGAAGACATGGCCCGCTGTCAGGAACAAAGTCAATGCGATCGCATTATGCTAGGCCGCGGTCTTGTTGCCTGCCCCGATCTGGCACTTTTTGCCAAAGGCGAAACCAGCACGCCTCTGCATTGGGGAGATATCAACTTGT
>CBDUPD010000271.1:0-4372 GCA_965368985.1 uncultured Spongiibacteraceae bacterium
TCAGCCTGGTCATCATTCAGCGGACATTGACTTCTATCTTCGTTCCGCCTAGACTTGAATCGTCTCTCTGCACTCATTACTCAACTATTTCAAAACACTGCGTACTGGCTTCTACCAATTCTTTCAGCGCCAGGTACTGATTCACAACCTGCTGCCCGTTTATGTAGTCTCGCCGAATGTTTCTTGCAGCCGTTTGAGAAAGTTCGACTCTGCCGGTTCCTCCAGAATTGACGCCGGTATCTTCGTGCGTTCCAGGCATTCCGTCATTGTCACAGCCTTTGTTTTTGGCACTGACGTACAGCCGCTGATCATTAAGATCATTAATGCGATTATTAAGCTCAGCTTCACGTTTATTCCTCTCGTTGATCGTTTTCAGTAATTTGGTTTGTGACTCTACCCGCATCGCCTCGATCTTCTTCTTGGCAACGTCTAAAGCCTCTTGCGATTTTGCGGCCTCAAGAATGGCTTCCTGTTCCCGATCATTCCAGCCGCGATCATAAATTGCGTCATAAACCCACCATGCAGCACCAACGATTACGGATATGATTAGCGCATACTTGGCAATAGCGAAATATAAGCTGGCTGGAATCGGTATCATTTTGCGCCGCCGTACTTCATAGACATCAATTTGCTGAACGCGCCTACACCGCCCACTGTGCCCATGTATGCAATCCACAGCCATATATCAGGCGGATTATCAGATAAGCTCTGATTAATAAATAATGCTGTGACTGTCGCATATGCGATGTTTGTCCACAGCTTTGAATGTGATAACTGCCCCGTTTTTGGGTCCGTAATCAGGTCAAGAATATTTCTTTTGTTTTCGCTCATAATTCGCCCCTTCTCTTCTATCAAGCGCCCTTTCAGCAGTTCTCGTCGATTCACCGAGCCACATAATCAGACACATGGAAACTATGACCACCGCGAGAAGAACAGCCCCAACAGCCTGAATAATCTTCAGGCAGACTCTTAATACAGTAGCCATAGTCTCGGTCATCATTAATACATGTTTACCCATGCATCCAATTCAGTCTCGCCAGTTGGCGTGCAGGTGAAACCATCAAATGTTGGCCTGGTGGTATCATCAGAACATGTTGCGATTTTGTTCATCGTTGCTACAGAATGATTGTCCATACACTCTTGGTTCGTGTAACCGGAAGTCGGGCATGAATCATTTGCGTACTTCGGCGTAGTAATAGTCGTCGGGTAGCGGTCCGGCATGACATAATCAGGATCTTGTTCTCGATAGAAAAACTCGAAATCGTTCCCGCTCGTGCCGTTATGATCTCGGAAGTACAAACGTGAATTGGCTGTCAGTTTTGTTCTGCTGAATGATCCACTGATTGACGGCACTACGTCGGCTGATGGATATTTACCCCATTTGTCAGCCAGTCCGGGTAGTTCAAACTCGAAGTTTTCAAACAGCGTCCACTTTTCATTCATGATTGGCGAATGTTCACGGACATTGATGTAGTTACGCAGATAACCGTCCTGGTAATACGTCAACCGGATTGGCGTAACGCCTCCCATTTGAGAATCATCTGTCTGTTGCGAACTCGGATTCTTAATCCCAACAAAGAACCCCTCAATATGCAGATTCTCAAAATGCATCTGTGCTGCATGGTACTGATTGTTCTCAATATCCAGACCTAAAACATCGTAGTAGCTGTTGTATGAAATAGTCTGATCATTAACGAATTTTAGATTGGTGAGTTTTGCTGATATGCTTCGCTGCAAATACATACCTTGCTGATGAATGTGCCAACTATCCTGATTCTTGATCTCGCCAACTTCACCCGCGAAACCAACCCAAAAACTGACTCCGCCACCATAAGTCTCATTGCCGTCATAGCCACCAGCAGGTATTGAAGGCGCCCAGGGATCGGTATACTCAGTCCAGTTTGCCGCCGTGTTTATATCAGCACCACGGAAATTAGGCTTTGTCGGTTTGTGATAACTGAATTCTGACGGGCTGCGCGGGTTATTCATCCAGCCAGCAAATGCCATTTGTGCTGCTACATTACCTTTGAATATCTGATCGTTGCCTGTGAACCAGAAACCAGATCCCTCATATCCGAAGTCATGCCAATCATCCGGGTATTCATGCCGTGTCACGCCGCCATAACGCGGCAAATACCAGTTAAGCATAGGCGTACCGGACACAACAGCGAAGTTATCAAGCACTTCAATCCCGGTTTCGTTACCGTCTTCGTGCATGTAGCTGGAGCCAGTTGCTTTCGCAAAAACATTGTTCTGCACCAAACCCCAATGAGAATTATGATGTGACATACACCATTTCTCGCAGTCATCAAACGCGGTGCCGGTCAAACGTGATTGATACCCGGTATTTGATGCATTGACCGGTCCCATCAAATGATGCGCGTGCAATGGGTAACGACCAATCTGATTTGTGCCGACGTGCGTTACTACGCCGTATTCGTCGTAAGTCGTGCTATCAAGTCGCTCAGCAGTTGTTCTACCCATATCTTTAAATAGCGCATTATTAATATCCATCCATGCACGCTCTGTGACCATGCCATGCGCCCGTGTGCCTTCTGGATTTTCTGATCTGAATATAACGTTACGAGTCAAATTTCCGACATGCGGCATTTTGTAGACTGTATTGTCATGGTGCCGTGCAGCCGGATGATCGTATACAAGATTCGCGCTCAAAGTAATTGAGTTTGTGCCGGTTGAAGATAATGTGACTTCTTCATCCTGCATCACCGCATATTCGACCGGGTAAGTAGTCCACTTGCGTTTAAGCTGTAATTGTCTGCTGTCAGGGATAATCAGGTTATCATTTGCACTCCAAGCAGACACATCTTGATCTACACCAAAGATGTAGTTGTTTTTCAACGGTTCATCAGTAAAGCGGACAAATGACGGTCCTTTGTCTGCACCGTACACCTCAATCTCACCCAAAACGATGAAGCCGCCACCATATTGACTTGGATCAAGCACGCCGGTTACCGGATCTGCGGTAGTCGTCGGCAAAGTAATATCACTAAAGACAATCTCAGCAGTCTTACTTGCATCAATCGGATTTGTCGCTGTACCAATCTGCAAACGGCCATCGCGGTACACAATCATCGTACCCACTGCCAGCTTGGTATTGATGTCATGCTTGAATTCCAGATCACCTTCAATACCTAAAGCCGCAATCTCATCATTGCTGGTGCCGTTGTACGTGACAACATGACCAGGATCGATCTTGACCACATCGTCAGTAGTCGGGATAGTATTGGTATCCCATGTTGATGCATCAAACCAATTGCCTGACTGCGCCGAGATCACAGTCGGGTTTTTTGCGTAATTAGGAATCGTATCTTTGGGAGTGGTGAAACTTGCCGGTTCTGAAGCCCAAGCTGAAAATGAGAATGCTGAAATCAGTATTACAAATAACGGGATTAATAGAGGAAAAAAAAGCGAGTGAATCGAGTATCTTTTCATGATCGTCCTATTGATAGGCATAAAAAAACCCGCACTAGGCGGGTTATAGGCGTAAAAAAACCCGCTCATGGCGGGTTACGGGCACAAAAAAAGCCGACCTTTGCGGGTGTCGGCTTTTCTTTTAAGTTAAGAATTCCATTATGGAAATGAAATCATAACATTGTACTTATTCTTCTGCAAGCACCAGAACTAAAAATTTAAAAATATTTTTAGTAGAATTAAGCACAAACAAGTTCCCGCGCTGATTCCACCAACCCTGCCTTAATCATTTCCTGATGCAGGGTATCAATCGCTCTCGATCTGATTCTATCCAACTCATCATGAACCTTGTTTACGTGTATATGAACATTATTTCTGTTGCACTTCAGATCATCACGTATCTTACGCTGTCCGATATTTTCACCGAAGTATGTTAATACAATGTCACGCACGCCGCGCCTGCGTTTTTCAATACCGGTCCCCACCGATACCAGCGCCCGGATCATAAGGTTTTTCATCTTGCTATCGTCGCGCACATAACCAAACTCAGCAAATATCAATTCCCGACAAGCAGTATCTGATAGCGATTCAACCATCCCGATTATATTCGCGGCCTGCTTCATTCGTTCATCCTGATTCAGACCGATCAACAGGCTATTCGATGTACCGCGTAACGGCTTGCCGCACATCCTATTCACAGCAGATGATTTGACTGGCACAGTGGCAACTTGATTAAACGCCCAACTCAATGCTGATTCTACGCTTCTGAACATAAACACCTCCGATTCACATCTTCATTCATAACATTACCTCACATCCTGTATCAATCTTGTCGACCACATAACGCAATAAATGAATTGCGTCCGCCTCGTTATCATCTGAAATATCAAAGCCGCAATCTATCGCAGCTTGAATCATTTCTGGCTTGCCTGAATTGCCC
>CBDUPD010000272.1:0-4371 GCA_965368985.1 uncultured Spongiibacteraceae bacterium
TCGGCAACAGTTAATTGGGCGAAACAAGCTGATCATGCGTTGGCTATCCCACCGTGGTGGTGCACTAGATTTTAAAGAGTGGCAAGACGCACATCCTGGCGAACGCTTCCCTGTAGCGGTTGCCTTAGGGGCTGACCCCGCAACTATTTTGGGAGCAGTTACCCCAGTACCCGATACACTGTCTGAATACGCTTTTGCCGGTCTCCTGAGAGGCAGCAAAACAGAGCTTATAAAGTGTATTACTAACGACCTTGACGTACCAGCCTCTGCCGAGTTTGTTCTTGAAGGTTATATTGAAGTCGATGAAGTTGCAGATGAAGGGCCATTTGGTGATCACACCGGCTATTACAATGAAGTTGAAAGCTTTCCGGTTTTTACTGTTGAATGCATTACCCACCGCAACGATCCGATTTACCACAGCACCTATACCGGCAGGCCACCTGATGAACCGGCAATTCTGGGGCTTGCATTAAATGAAGTTTTTATTCCTATTTTAAAACGTCAGTTCCCTGAAATTGAAGATTTCTATCTGCCTCCTGAAGGTTGTTCATACCGTATGGCAGTGGTCACCATGAAAAAACAATACCCGGGTCACGCCAAACGTGTAATGTTAGGCGTATGGTCATTTCTTCGTCAATTTATGTATACCAAATTTGTTATTGTTACTGATGATGATGTTAATGCACGAGACTGGAACGATGTTATCTGGGCCATTACCACACGTATGGACCCGGCAAGAGACTGTACTATCATCGAAAACACACCAATCGACTATCTCGACTTTGCCTCACCAACATCTGGTCTTGGCTCCAAAATAGGCTTGGACGCCACTAATAAATGGCCGGGTGAAACTGACAGGGAATGGGGAACGCCCATCACCATGGATGACAGGGTAAAACAAAGAATTGATGAACTATGGAGTCAGCTAGGGCTCGACTGATACATTACCACTTTCTGTTTTAACAAAAAGCTGCTTGATATCATCCAGTGCCACATATAAACATGGCACCAGCACCAACGTTATGAGCGTAGCAAATAAAATTCCAAAACCCAAAGAAACAGCCATGGGAATCATGCTCTGAGCTTGTACAGAAGATTCCATCATCATCGGCAGCACTCCAACAAATGTCGTTAATGTTGTTAGCATAATAGCCCTGAATCGTTTGGTGCCCGCCAATATAACGGCTTCACGAAGTGGCTTTCCTTCCGTAATTGTTCTATTAACATAATCAATCATAATCAGGCTGTCATTCACCACAACACCCGACAGGGCAATAATACCAAATAGCGACATCATACTGATTGGAAAACCAAGCAACAAATGCCCCCAAATAGCACCCACCACACCAAATGGGATAGCACTCATAATAAGCAACGGTTGTGTATAAGACCGCAAAGGAATAGCCAATAAAATAAACACACCCAACATGGCCATCAGAAAATATTTTTGCATATCTTCTTCCATGTCTTTTTGATCCTGGCTCATGGCACTGCGTCGAAAACTTACAGTAGGATACTTTTCGAATATCCGTGGGATAATCTCTTTATGCACCTTCGATGAAACAGCAGATGGCGAAACAATATCATCATCTACTCTGGCATTAACGAACACTGTCATTGCACCATTGATGCGTGTCAGACTACTTTGAGCAAAAGAGTATTCAATATCCACAAGCTCTTTTAGAGGAATCGACCTGCCATCTTGCAGGCGAATAAACAACTCTTCCAGATCAATAATGGAACCTCGTCTATCTGAAGGATAGCGAACCATCACTCTTACTTCTTCATCCAAACGCAAAAATCTCTGTGCTTCTACGCCATAAAAGGCTTCTTTCACCTGCAGTGAAATCTCACTTAAGGTAAGCCCTAACGCTATTGCCTTGGGTTTTAGATGCATGATGTACTGCTCACGCTTGCTTTCCTGGCTACTATTAAAATTTGATAAGCCCTCCAACTCTCTTAGCTCTCTGGATAATTCACCAGAAGCCAATTCAAGTTCTTCCTTATTACTACCGACTAACTGAAATGAAAGGTTATTACTGCCAATAAATTTATCCGCAGAAAAATCCAGAAAGCTTGCGCCTTCTATAAACCCCACCTTATCACTCCAGCGACGAATAATTTCATCTCCATCAAGATCCCTATCTTCCGCCGGCACCAGCTCAAGCATAAAAGAGCCACCACTGGGACCAGGCGCATAACTGAATACGTGCTTGATAAAACTTTCAGTACCGAACTCTTCCTGATACTCCTTATCGACTGCGTAGATAGCATCTTTAACCTGATCACGAGCCTTCTTGGCCTCTTCATCGGGCGTTCCCTCTCCCATTCTTAATACTGATTGGAGAAAGTCATTAGGCTCAGGAGGATAAAAGATATATTTCACCTGACCCCCTCCCAATAAACCGAAGGTAATTACCAGAATACCTATAAATGCCGACAAGGTGATATACCTACGTTCAATAGCATATTGAACAAGGGGTTTATATTTCAACATAACCCATTCTGTCAGGCGGATGTTCATACGTTCCTGAAATCGATGCTGATATTGATTAGAGATAAAACGCATTAAACCATGGCTTCCGCCAGCAAGGTGCGAAGGTAAAATCCACTTTGATTCTATTAATGAAAAAACCAGACAACTACAAACAACAAAACCGATAGAGAACAATTGCGCATGTTTTGGCCCCTCAACAAACAAGGTCGGCATAAAGGCAACAATCGTTGTCAGCACGCCAAAGATGGCAGGTAAGGCAACCCGATTGGTGCCCTTAATAACATTTTCACGGCTAAAACCATTCTGCTTCACTTCTGCGTCAACACTTTCAGCAACGATAAGTGCATCATCAACAATGATTCCTAACACCAAAATAAATCCGAATAACGACACCATATTCAAGCTGACATCAAAAATATTTAACGGCATTAACATAAAAGTTCCAAGAAAACATACCGGTAAGCCTGCCATTACCCAAAAGGCGATTTTCAGATCCATAAATAACGCCAGTACAATAAATACCAATATAGCGCCATAAATCATATTCTTGATCATCATCTGTAGACGACCATCAAGATAATGTGTGATATCCAGCCACTCTGCCAAATATGCACCATCGGGCATATGTTCTCGTTTATTTTTAAGATACTCTTTGGCTGCATTCCCTACCTTAATAAGATCTTGTCCGGGGACTGCCGATATCGCAATTCCCAGGCTATATTTCTCATCAAAATATGATCTCGGGCTTGAACTTCCAAACCTGTCATATACAGTGGCGATATCTCCTACTTTTACAATAGAGCCTGTTTCTGAAGTGATTAAGACAATATTCTCAAATTCTTGCTGATTATAAGACTGCCCTTGTACACGTAAGATAATGCCCCCTGTACTGGCATTAATGGCTCCACTGGGTAAATTAACAGACTCTGCCCGAATTCTTGATGCAACCTGACCCAATGTAAGATTATATTTTTGCAGCTGCTGTTCGGTAATCTCAATGGCTATCTCATAGGTACCTGCTGTACCTAATACTTTTACCCTTTTTATCGCCGGGTCTGTTAACAACTCCGTCTTTAATTCATCGGCCAGCTCTCTGGCTTGCTCATCATCTAGATCACCATAGAGTTGTATCTGGAATGCCAGCTCTGAGGGTTGGGCTTTATTAATGGATAACTTTTCAGAATTTTTCGGGAAGTTGTTTATCGTGCTAACAGCATTTTTAATATCATCTATTACATCGTTGATTTCATGGTCGTGATAGATTTGAACTTCAACCGTTGATGCACCATGTGATGATACCGATCGTATTTCTTTTATACCCGGTACATTTTCCAGTGCCTCTTCAATTTTTAACGTAATGCCTTCCTCAACTTCCTGGGGTGAGGCAGTCGGATAAAACATTTTAATCGATATAGACTTCAATTCAGCATCAGGGAAAAGTTCGCGACGAACAGTTTCAGCCGAATAAAAACCGGTAATTATGATAAATAACATTAGAAGGTTGGCTGCTACCGGATTGGCAACAAACCAGGAAATAATTCCAGACTTTTTAATAGGTGCCATCAGTCGATTACCTTGATATCACTCTCGGCTTCTTGCACAACAGGTTCCGCTTCTTTTAAAACCGGTATAACGGCTTTTCCTTCAATAGGATCTATTAACCCTCCTACGACTACACGCTCACCTTCAGATATCCCCTCATAGACATAGATCTCCTTTTCTCTTATTGGAAGAAGTTTAACTTTGCGTGATGCCAAAATTTCATTCTCATCAACTATCCATAATTTATTACCTGAACGTAACGCTCTTCGAGGTAACAAGAAAATATTTTCCATTTTTTTACCTGAAATTGAGACTTCTACAAATGATCCGAT
>CBDUPD010000273.1:0-4358 GCA_965368985.1 uncultured Spongiibacteraceae bacterium
TACTGATGACAGGATTTTCACTGCTATAAGGAATGCGCGCATCAAGCACTTCGATAATCAGGTCTACCTTGGGCAAGATTTCCCTGATCTCTTTGGTGGCCTTGTGCATATGGCCGGGATACCAGTTAATACTCATAATGTAAATTCAGGTGATAAAGTCTTATTGTAGAGGGGTTTTCACTAAAGTAGAACCGTTTGAGTAAAGAGTCGGTATTCTATGGCAACTTAATCTACACTATTATTCAAACAGGCGGTTTATTTATGCTGTAAGAGGAGCTAACCCAAAGACATGAAAGGAAAAATACTCGCATTTATATTTTTTGGCATTTTCGCTGCTGTAGGCTTGGGTATGCTATTGCTGAGCGTGGTTCCTTCAATTATGGAAGCCCGAGAAATGAAACGCTGGTATGACACACCGGCGATGGTCGTCAGTGCAGAGCTTCATGAAAATAGCGGCGACGACTCGACAACCTATAAAGCGGTTGCTCAATATAGCTACCGGTTTAATGGTCGTCAATATCAGGGTAACAGAGTCTCGATAAACAAGGGTTCAGATAATATTGGAGATTATCAACAGGATACTGCCCATCGATTAATACAAGCCTACCGAAACAAAAAAGAAATAACAGTGTGGGTTAATCCGGATAACCCGGGAGAATCGATTGTTGATAAAAATATTCGCTGGGAAATGCTCGCTTTTAGTATGCTGTTTGTCTTGATATTTGGTGGTGTCGGTTTTATCGGATTATTTGTCGTATTGTTTAAACAGTCAAAATTCAAGGCACCTGATAATATAACAGATAAACCATGGTTGTTAGAAGAGAAATGGGCATCCGCAACCATATATTCGGATGGTAAAACCAGTATGTGGTTTTTATGGGGATTTGCTGTTTTCTGGAATCTTATATCTTTTCCTATGCTGTTTTTTATACCTAAAGAGGTTAGTGGTGGCAACTATCTGGCACTTATCGGTGCGCTTTTTCCATTGATAGGCACGGGCTTGTTAATTGCCGCAATTAGCAAAACGCTGCAGTGGCGACGATTTGGAAGAACGCCTTTTCATATGGATCCATACCCTGGAGCCATTGGTGGGCATGTGGGAGGTTATATTGATGTGCCATTGGAATATGCCGCAAATACAGCATGTAAAGTCACGCTTAATCTTGTACATAGTTATATGAGCGGAAGCGGTGATGATCGCTCAAGAAAAGAGAGTATTAAATGGCAAGATAGTGGTATAGCCCATACTGAGAGCCAGATAAATAGTACTAGAATCTGGGTGAGGTTTGATGTACCGGAAAACATGCAAGAATCACAACCTGACTCAGATAGCTATTATCTTTGGCGATTGATGGTGACTGCAGACCTGCCAGGCGTCGACTTTTCAAGAAATTATGAAATACCGGTATTTGCAACCGGAGAAAAATCCAGACAGGTAAAACAAAATACAACAGAAACAGCGGCGTCTATTGAGCACAAATACCAGGCGATTGAAGCGTTAATTGATCCACTTCAGGTAAATGGTGGTATTGAATGGAAGCAGCCAATAGGTAGAAATATAGGCATGGCAACAGGGTTATTTATCTTTGGTAGTATCTTTGCAGGAGCGGGCTGGTTTTTGGTGATTGAAAAAGAAATGCTGATGTCTGTTTTATTCTCTGGTGTAGGTTGGTTAATTGTGGGCTGCGGATTATATACGCCATTGAATAGTCTTTGGGTGAGAGTTGATTCAACATCTCTCTATAGAAAACGTTGCATATTGGGAATACCTGTTAGTACACAGGAGATTGAACGAGGCCAGATTAAAAATCTATGTGTCGAACAAGGTGTCACCTCAGGAAAAACGGTTTACTACAATGTGTTTCTGGAAACTACACAGGGCAAGAAATTGCGTATTGCAGAAGGATTTAAAGGAAAAAGCGAAGCGCAAATGGCGAAAGAGTCGCTGGATATATTTATCACGCATTAGGTTCAATACCTTGCTTGAATTCACAAAATTGTGAGAAATTCAGTCTGTATAATAGAGATTTTCCCCTTATTTCCTGCTTTTATCGAAATACCTACCTATCTATGTAGTGGCTAGATTCAGACTCATGGACCATTATTAATCTCATAGAAAGATTATTCAAAAGCAGCTATTTTCCATAATGTAAAGATGGTTAATTTGGGGTCGATAGCTGAATGATATGGAAGGAGACTCAACACGATGTTAAATAATGAACAACCCCTTGAAAAAATCAAGGATACCTATGGTAAGTATATTGATGACGCAGTTATTCAATGTATCAATGAATATGGTGGTCTGGAGATCAACTATTTAAAGAGCTTAATTGGAAGAATTTGGATAAACCAGTTTTTGCCAGCCAGTAGAAATCTTGATAAGCATACTATTACATCTGTTAGATTGATGTTTGATGAAATTATTAGATCACTGGATAGCTCAAGGCATGATCTTGATGACTGTATAGCATTAATGGAAGAGAATCAGGTGAGGAGTCTGGCTCTATAAATAAAATCAACAAGGGATGTGAGTAATGTATGAAGTGTATATAGCAAGATATGTTGCACTGGATGGTACGGATCACTTTCTTGAATTTAAAGATCTCAGTGAGGCAATAAAGGAAATGTTCTTGTTTGAAAGCCTGGGTTGCCATGATATTTCAGTTACTGATTTGAGTAACAATGAATATTATAGTAACCCTGAATTTAATACACGCCCTCAAGGAAACAACCGCTGATTAACATTTCGTAAAAAAGTAGTATCCCCGTAGAAGATTTCATTACATATTTTGATGCCAATTTAGATGCACAAATTGATCAGTTGGTATAGGTGATTAAGTTGTCATCAAATTTTTAGCTCTTTGGGTAATTCTTTCCAAAACTTTCAAGCCTTTCCTGATAGTCGTTACCAACTTAAAAACTGCCTTAAAAGTAGCTATTCAAAGTTCTCTCTAACATGGTATCTTTATCTTTTACACAGAGGTGATGCAGGAAAAAATGGTAAAATCAGGTTATGTAACACGTATTACATGATTTTCTGATTATGGAATAGCATGGTTCAAACCAGAAATTCAGAAACGAACAGCCGCTATCGATAAAACTCTACAAAACAGAAGCACAAGCTCAATATGGCAGTTCAAAATCTGTATTGTATTACCACAGCTTTAACTAGAAAGCTGTGGTAGAAGATGTCTATAACAAGTTGTCATCAGTTTCCAGTTCATCATTATACAAGGTATCTAGCGGAGAAATAACAGGCCCCTTTTCAGGTAATAAATGCGTGTATATCTGGGTAGTTTTAATCGAACTATGCCCAAGCACAACTTGTAACTCTCTCAAGCTAACCCCATTATGAAAGCTGAATGATGCAAAGGTATGCCGCAGACAGTGAAATGTACCTTTACCTTCTAAACCAGAATCCTCTAGTGCTTTCCTGAAGCAACGACCAACATACTGACGAGTAAAAGGCTTGCGATAAAGCACGCTCTTTTTTTTGTCTTTGTAGTAAGTCTCCGATGTAAATAAATACTGTTCGCGCTCATAAGGAGGAATTTCCAAAGGCAATGTTGTTTGTTGATTGCTATGTTGATGTTCATAGCGGGCTCTATCTTGCTGATAGGTTGCTTTAGCATGGTCAACTCTTGCCTTCAGTTCTCCCTGAATAATTAATGGAAGATAGGTTTCTCTATCTTTATTGCCCTTGCCCTGATAAATCCGGATGACATTTCTGTCAAACTCGATATTCTTGATTTTAAGATGAAGGCATTCAGAGATTCTTAAGCCAGCACAAAGTGCTACCTTGACCATCAGGCAAACAGGGTCTTCCAAATTGGCTAATATTTTTTTTGCCTCTTGCTGGCTATAGACTGTAGGCAGACTTTTTGGTTTGTTGGCCCAAAGAAGATTATCCAGTTCACCCAATGGTATTTTAACAATATACTTATAAACATGTACCAAAGCGCATAAAGCCTGATTTTGTGAGTTATAGGCCAGCTCTAGATCAACGGCAATATGGGTGATAAATTTTGCGACCTCATCTTCAGTGATGTCTTTAGGGTGGCGCTTATTTCCATAAAATGCCAGAAAATCGCGCACCCATCGAATATAGGTACGCTGAGTCGATTCCGATAAGCCTTTGGCCTGAAAGGAACGGATAACAGACTGAATAAATGGAGAGTTTGACGTGAGGGAATATCGAGACATACCAAATCCTTTTGATAATATTAAGCTGTATATATATACAGTATATTAAGCAATAATAACTGTTATGTAAACAAGTTTCCAAAATATCCGGTGTTTTTAGAAAGTGAGATATAAACCATTGAAAAAGAGAGGGAAATATTTGATTATGGAAACAA
>CBDUPD010000274.1:0-4326 GCA_965368985.1 uncultured Spongiibacteraceae bacterium
ATGGATTACCACCAAATGTTGAGCCATGATTGCCGGGCTTAAATGCTTCTGCTGCTTTACCATGAGCCAGGCAGGCACCAATAGGTACGCCGTTAGCCAGACCTTTTGCTGTGGTAACAACATCAGGAAGAAAACTATGATGTTGATAAGCGAAGTATTTTCCTGTTCTGCCATTGCCGGTTTGAACCTCATCTAACATAAGTAGCCAATCTTTTTCATCGCAAACTGTACTTAGCTGTGTCAAGAAGTCACTCGAAGGAACATGTAAGCCACCTTCACCTTGTATAGGTTCGACAAGTATCGCTACAACATCATTGTTGGTTTTGGCAATATTTTTTACAGCTTCAATGTCATTAAATGGAGCCCGAATAAAACCTTTAAGCAATGGTTCAAAGCCTGCCTGAATTTTACGGTTTCCACTTGCTGTAAGTGTTGCCAGGGTTCTTCCATGAAATGATGTTTCAAAAACAAGAATTGTAGGGTTCTTGATATTTTTGTTATGACCATACAGACGTGCAATTTTTATTGCAGCTTCATTCGCCTCAGCGCCAGAGTTTGAGAAAAAGCAGTTATCCATACCTGAAATAGCTGTGAGTTTGTCTGCCAGCTGCTGTTGGGTGCTGATGTGATATAAATTAGAGGTATGAATAAGCTTTCCTGCCTGATTGCATATGGCTTCAGTAACGGCAGGGTGGGCATGGCCCAGAGCGCACACACCGATGCCGCTCAACGCATCGAGATAAGCTTTGCCTTGTTTATCATATAAATACACGCCCTCGCCTTTTTCAAATTCCAGAGGCAGACGGCCGTATGTATTCATAATAGAATTTTCGCTAGACATCGAGTTTCCTCTAAAATGAAAATGGGTGTTCTTTAAAACGCAAATAGGCAGCTAAAGCTGCCTATTTAAAAGATAGATGCTATGTTAAATTAAACAGTAAATCAATAGTTTCTCTATTGAAATAGGCTGTTTTTTGTACAGTATTTTTATAAGCTAAAGCTTGGTGAGTTCCATTAAATGAGTGAGTTTGACGGCGTGCAGCTCTCCCTTTTTTCACATCGATTATCAGCGGTTTGTGATGAAATGGGTAGCATTCTAAAAAGAGCAGCATTTTCTCCAAATATAAAAGATCGGCTGGATTATTCATGTGCGATTTTTGATGCGCAAGGGGGACTATGTGCCCAGGCTGCACATATACCTGTTCACCTTGGAAGTATGGCCTATGCCATGGCGGGCATTATTGATAGGCTGGAGTGGCAGCCAGGCGATATGGTGATAGTTAATGACCCATACCTTGGAGGTACACATTTACCTGATGTAACCCTCATTCAGCCGGTATATCATGAAGATACCTTGATGGCATTTGTTGTTAATCGTGCGCATCATGCCAATATTGGCTCTGAAACTCCCGGCTCAATGCCTATTTCCAGAACACTCGAAGAAGAAGGTCTGGTTATTGAACCTGCTTTATTGATTAGACATGAAATCTATCAGCAGCCCCTTTGGAGTAAGCTTCAGAACCTAAGCAGTGATAAATCCGGTGGTGATTTTATTGCCCAGGTCAGTGCCAATCATGCTGGGGCAGAAAGGCTTCTTGAGTTGATTAAGAACAGTGATTTTACTGTAATGCTGGCTGCATTGAATGATTATGGTGAGCGAATTGCGCTATCAACATTACAGGCAATTCCTGATGGAGAGTTTCAGTTTACAGATTATATGGATGATGATGGGCAAGGAAACCGGGATATAAAAATTCAACTGAAACTTATTATTAGCAATGATAATGTCACCGCTGATTTTACAGGTACATCCAGTCAGGTAGATGGAAACATAAATTGCCCGATCTCTGTAGCTGCCGCGGCTGTCTATTATGTTATTCGATGTTTACTGCCTGATTACACCCCTAACTGCTCAGGTGTATTCAAGCCAATTCATATCGTGGCACCTCAAGGTTGCTTGTTGAACGCTTCGCGACCTCATGCGGTGGCTGCAGGAAATGTTGAAACCTCAACACGTATTGTCGATGTCATTCTTGGTGCGTTAGCTCAGGTCATTCCAGAGTCAATTCCTGCGGCAAGCTATGGCAGCATGAATAATGTTGCGATTGGTAATGCCAGGGGCGGTTGGAGTTATTACGAGACAGTAGGCGGGGGAAGTGGAGCGCATCAATCGGGAGCAGGCTTGAATGCCATTCAATGCCATATGACCAATACTCTCAATACGCCGATTGAAAGTCTTGAAATGCACTACCCCATGCGAGTGACCCGCTATCAGGTTCGGGAAGGTAGTGGGGGGAAAGGTGTGTATAACGGGGGAGATGGTATTCTCAGGGAATATCAACTTTTAGAACCGGCAACAATCACCTTGTTAACTGAGAGGCGCCTTAAAAAACCATGGGGATTACAAGGTGGTTCTTCGGGTGAAAGCGGGGTTAATTTATTAAATGGGAGTGAACTTCCTCCGAAATGTGAAAAAAATTTACATGGTGGAGATATTTTAACCATCAAAACACCCGGAGGAGGTGGTTGGGGTAGGGTTGATTGATGTAGAATACATTTTTTTAAGCATTTAAACGGGTGAATAATTAATGGATGTTATCGATACAATTAAAGAACAGATAGAAAATAACGTTATTATACTTTATATGAAAGGTTCTCCTGAGCAGCCACAATGTGGTTTTTCACAACGTACTGTGCAAGCAGTTATGGCCTGTGGCCAGCGTTTTGCTTATGTAGATATCTTGTCAAACCCGGATATTAGAGCAACATTACCACAATATGCCAATTGGCCTACTTTCCCACAATTATGGGTGAAAGGTGAGCTGGTAGGTGGTTGTGATATCGTTTGTGAAATGTATGAAGCAGGCGAATTGAAGGAATTATTAGATAGTGTGGTTCCTGCTGAATAACAACTTTCAGAAGTTCTCATATTATTTTATAAGCCCTGAATTTTTTCGGGGTTTTTTATTTGTGAAAAAAGCTATAACAACTATAAGAGGCTTGAAATGCAGTATGTAAAACAGGTTTTATCTATTACGTTATTAATTGTGAGTGTAGTTGCTTGTTGTGCGCAAGAAAATATAGCTGATGAAAACCAGGAGGGTAATGAGCCACAAACTATGGATGAAAAGCCTACTAAGGTTATTACCAATAATGTAGTAGAAGATTTGAGGGCTGTTATTACAAACCGCCCTGAAGAGGATGCAAAAACTGCATTAGCCAGTGGTGATAGGAGGTTGTGGGGTTACCATACCCGAGGGCAGAAACATATACCTGCAGTTGATGGCTCTTCACCTGAATATGATCGTTATGACATTAAAGTGCCGCCAGGTATGGGGGATACAGTATATCGCGGCGCTCATATGCAGCTTAGAAAGCAGTTTATTGAGTATGCTGAAAAATATAATAAAATAATTCTTGGTGCTCAATAAATTGTAGTTATTTTTGGTTGATAGTTCGTTTTCTCAAGGGGTGCATCAGAACCAGTAAAAGAAGAAGTGTTAGTAGATAAATTGAAACACTACCGCTACTGCTATTTGATGAGCCTTTATCATCATTCAATATAGTTACTTCAATGATATTATTTATAATGACACCACTACTGGCATTTGTGATCTCTATTTGAAAAGTTTCATCAGCCTCTTTTCGTTTATCACTAACAATGTCAAAAGTTATCTCTTTTGTTGTCTCATCAGTTTTGAAAGTAACAACACCTGCTGGTAACACTTCTTCAATAAAATCTTCTGCGTCGGCGCTATCATCTCCGGATTCCACAACTGCATAGTTTAATGTCAATTCATTATTACTGTATCCTGATCGAGTTATAGAGAATGTATACGGTTGAGATGTGTCATTGCCTTCTTCAATATTGGTTATAGTTGATGAAATATTTAATTCTGTATCGTCATTCAGAATAGCTACCTCTTTAGAGGATTCCACGATCGTGGCATTTTCCGGATTGTGAATCGTTACAGTAAATGTTTCATTACCTTCGATTATTGTATCCCCGGCTATAAAAACAGTAACTTTCTGACTTAATGTTCCGGATGAAAAATTCAGTGTGCCAGATACTAGCTCCCCGTTGAGAAAGTCATCTTCTGAAGCAGGATTTACCCCGCTTAGTTGTAATGTATAGTCAACACTTGAGTTATAGTGCAGTTGCCCTGTTCTTGTGGCTGTAAAGCTTAGCGGTGTAGAATTGCTATGACCCTCAAATAATGAAACCGCATTAACTGAAAGACTTACTTCAGGTAGGGCGTCATCATTGCCAATCAGTTTTGTGGCTTCGCCAGAGTTTGAGATTAGCAGGCCTATCGGGTTTGATAG
>CBDUPD010000275.1:0-4321 GCA_965368985.1 uncultured Spongiibacteraceae bacterium
TATCCCGGAAAGAGAAGCACTGATTTGTGGTGAGCAGAGAGCCACTTATCAAGACCTTGATGAGCGCTCACAGCAATTTGCTGCCTACCTGATAAGTATTGGGATAAGCAAAGATGAACACGTCGCCATTTATGCCTATAACTGCATCGAGTGGGCAGAGGCACTGCTAGCCTGTTACAAGGTGGGTGCAGTGCCAATTAATATTAATTACCGCTATGTTGAAGAAGAGCTGCACTATATTTTTGATGATGCGGATATTGTGGCTGTGATTTATGAGTCTCAATTTACCGATCGTTTGCAGAATATCGCTTCACGTTTGCCGAAGTTGAGGAGTTTTATACACCTTGATGATGAAAATGCTGTGTTTGAGGGAAGTGCTTCATACCAGGAGTCATTAACTACCGATATTAGTTCGGTGACTTTCCCTGAGCGTAGTGGTGATGATCTCTATGTGTTATACACCGGTGGTACAACCGGTATGCCCAAGGGAGTTGTCTGGCGTCAACACGATATTATTATGGCTCTTGGTGGTGGTATTGATATGGGCACACAAGAAGCGATTGCAACACCTGAGTTGATGGCTGATCGCTGCATTCAGGAAAATGCCTTTTATATGCGGTCATTGCAGTTGGCGCCATTAATGCATGGTGCAGCCCAGTGGGGGTTGTTGCGTGCATTATTTGAGGGGCATACGGTGGTGATGTCAGCCAATAAATCGTTTGATGCTGATGAAGTATGGCAGTTGGTTGAAAGAGAAAAAGTGAATACCGTGTTAGTGACTGGTGATGCCATGGCCAAACCGATGATGGATGCACTGTTAAAGTCACGTGAAGGTGGCAAGCCTGGTTATGATATCTCTTCAATGTTTGTATTCGCCAGTTCGGCAGCGGTGTTTTCCCCTTCATTAAAAGACCAATATGCTGATGCACTTCCCAATGCCATGATTATGGATAATATCGGTTCATCTGAAAGTGGTTATACCGGTGCAACTGTGCATGAAAAAGGCAAGGCTGAGATGAATGCGGGTGGCCCGCGTGTTAATCCTGGTCGTGATGTGGTTGTGCTTGATGAAAATCATAATCTGATTGAAGCAGGCGATACAAGAACAGGTTTTATGGCAAAAGGCGGCTTTATTCCGTTGGCCTATTACAAGGATGAGAAGAAATCTGCCGAGACATTTGTTACTGCACCAGATGGAAAGCGTTATGTTATTCCTGGTGATATGGCAACTCATAATGCTGACGGCACAATTACCATGCTGGGTCGTGGTTCGCTGTGTATCAACTCAGGCGGTGAAAAAATATACCCTGAAGAGGTAGAGGGGGCAGTTAAAGCCCATGATGATGTCTATGATTGTCTGGTAGTTGCCACGCCTGATGAGCGTTTTGGTAGTGCGGTAACAGCGATGGTGCAGTTGATGGAGGGCGCGGAGGAACCAAGTCTGGAAAGTATTCATCAGGCCTGCGCCTCACATATTGCCCGTTATAAGGTTCCTCGCAAAATGTATATAGTCGATGAAGTGAAGCGAGCGCCGAGTGGTAAGCCTGATTATAAGTGGGCTAAGGCTGAAGCGATGGAAAGGTTTGAGGCTGAAGCCTGATTTTGTAGAAAGGTCGTTGGTTTTGGTGTGGGCCGGGTTAAAGCTCGACCCACAAGAGAAAAAATGCCTTAGGCGATTTCTGTAAACACGTAATTCATTTCAGGGCTGGGTTGCTGCAGGTAGCTACCTTGAATGTAGTGCGTGCCTAATTGCCACAGAGTGGCCAGTGCACCCGCATTATCAACTTCCGGTAAAATAGTCTGAATATTGTTTTCCTTGGCTGTGTCTATCAGTGCTTTCAGGTCTGCAGTATCACCCGTTGAAATAGTCTCGGTGAAGCCGGCATTAATCTTGATCAGATCCAGCTTCATGTGCTTAAGTAGTTTGAATGGATCGGAGTCTTTGCCGAAGTTAGCAACCGATACCTTAAAGTTGGCATCCCTTAAAGCGGCCAGGGTTTTTATGGCTGACTTGAGGTTATTACGGATGTCTTCTTCATCGAATTGAAAAACCAAAAGATCATTCGACAGATTTGCAGCCTTGATGGCAACGCCAAGCCATGGGGCCAGACCTGCATCCATTAGTGCGTTCATGGTTAGATTAACGGTCAGGCGTGTATTGTGACCATTGGCATGATGCAGTGATAAGGCTTTGGTCGCTTCAAGAATAATCCAGCGATCGAGCTTTGAGTTTTTGGCAGCTTTAATCAGGCCAGTTGGATAAATAAGGGTCTCCCCGTCAGCCATCCAGAGGGTTGCTTCGTAGTTTTCCTGTTCTTCGCCCTGCAAGCTCATCATTGGCTGGTAAAGAAGCTGGAAGCTACCAAGTTCGATGGCCTCTTCGATATCAGCCACATCATCAGCGCCTGGCTTAGGAGCCTCTTTAATGACAGGGGTAAAGATTTCTGCGCTGTTTTTGTCAGAATTCATCCGTATTGAGCTGACCGCTTCAATGCAGTTGTCAATCATCTGCACAGAGTCTTTATTGTTGAGTTGCAAGACAGCACAGGTACATGTGTATTGAATGGTTCTGCCTTCAAGTTCGCAGATATGCTCTTCAATAGTTTTTAGTGTATTTTTTGCTTTTTCAAGGGCTTCTTCAGGTGCCTGTTGCAAGATCACCGCAATCGCATTATCACATAAGCGGGCGATGACTTCTCCGGCATTTAACAGCCCTTCAAGGTGAGTAGCCAAATCCTTGACAAGGGCATCAATGCCACTGAAGTGCAGGTCGTCAAGAAGGTTGTGGTAGTCATCAAGTGAATAGACCAGCAAGGAGGCTTTCAGAACGCCGTTATTTACCTGCATGGCAGTTGATGAGGCTTGTTCGGCAAGATAATAGCGGTTATACAAACCGGTTGATGCATCTTGTGTACCTGAACCGCTTACGTTGCTACTGCCACCGTCAGAATGTGTGGTGATATTGATTTGTGTACAGGCTTCACCGTCAATGCTTGAATTGGCTAGCGTCATGAAAGCTTCGAATGATTCTCCATCAAACTTGATACCATGAAATGCCAGTTCGGTTTGTTCAATGTCGCCTTTGGAAAAATGGCGGAAGAATGTTTTAAATCTTTCCTGGTCTTGCCCATCGACTAAATCGATGATGGAGGCACAATCGAGGTCATCGAGATCATAGCTGAATGTTTCTGCAAAGTGATCATTGGCCTGCATGATAATGCCATCAGAAACATAGGCAATGGCTTCATCAGATTCAGACAATAGTTGTTCTGCCCGGTCGCTGAGCTCTTTGAATTCTTTTTCAAGCGTGCGACCCTGGTTACGTGCTCTGGCATTGTCCATTTCACGAACGGCAGCATGTATAAAATGGCTGTCACAAGTACTGTCGACGACATCTTGTACCCCGACTTTAAAGGCCCGGTCAATGGTTTCTGTTGAGTAGTCATCAGTTGTAAGCACAACAGGCAGGTCTATATCGGCTGCTTTCAGGGTATCGAAACTGAACGGCAGTGATACTTCAGGGTGGCGGTTATCCACAATCAGTAAATCCCATACGCCATCGGTGAGCTGTTCTTTAAAGTCTTGCTCTGAAGTAATTCGGTGAGCGCGCACAGCAATACCGGCGCTACGGAATAGGCCTATGATTCGTTCGGCTTCATTTTGCGACTTAACTTGAATCAGAACATTATAATTATTAGGGGTAGAGCTCATTCAGTGTTTCTTGTCTTTTACTTTGGGTAAATTATATACCTGGATACTAATGAATCGATCCACTGATTTATTAAAGTTATTGAATCCAAAAATCAAGGCTTGTTAAAGCAATTCCCAGACGGTGTCCAGATCGCTATCTTCCTCTTCGCCTATCGAACCATCAATCTTACCCGATGATGAGGTTGGAGCCAATGTTTTAACGCCTTTATAGGTGAATTGTAGGTAACTTCCTGAAGAAGAAATGAGTTTTTGCAGTTCAATCGTCTGTTCTTTGCCATTACTGGCGAGAAGAACGGTTTGGCCAGGTTTAAAAGAAACGGCAGGAGTGAGTATGCTGCTGGGTTGTCCAGCTGTTTTTATTTCAGGTAAAGCCAAAACTCGCATAAAATCAGATTGTGGATTGCCTTCGCTGTCAGATATGCGTGCACCATACGGTATTGCATTGGGGCTTAATAGTTCAACGCCAATTTGTAGTGCTTTTTCTTTGCTTTGGCGCACCCATCGAATGGCACCGATATTCCACGTTTTGTGGTGATCTTCCATGACGCCAATAATTTCACCGGCTTTTATGGTGTGAGGAATATTCTTGTCCCACTCAAGACAGTAGCCT
>CBDUPD010000276.1:0-4317 GCA_965368985.1 uncultured Spongiibacteraceae bacterium
CATGTATCTTTTTAGCTGTCTGCTCTTCGATTGAATCATCATATCTAGACATAAATCACCTCAGAATGGTATATCGTCGTCAAAATCTGGTGGCGCTTGAAAATCACGCGGATTAGGTTGTTGCTGGTTCTGTTGTGGCTGGTTAGCGTAGCCGCCATTAGGTTGTTGCTGTTGATAGCTAATTTGTCCTGTATTTGCGCCCTGATCGTTATAAAATACTTTTACATTACCTAAAATCGGTGTTTGTACTCCCTGCGCCCTCTCTTCTTTGCTGACAGATTGCGAGATAAACCCGTTATTGCTATATTGATCCTTTTGATCCATATCAATAAATGTTGTGAGATCCATATAGGTTCCCTTTTCGCCTTTGAAAAATCTAGCTTTATCAATCTTGGTTACATCTATTCTTACGCTGATTCCGACTTTCATTTATTTACCCTCTTTGATTTGTTTACGTTCTTCTGTTGTAAAAATACCGCCCTTGCTTGGTGCGACATTCACCGCGATTTGATCATCTTCAGACATTTCTGCAAATGCCTCTTGTGCTTCTTCATACTCTCCTAGTGCTAGCTTTTCTTTTACAAACGTCACGATATCCCAATTTCTGCGAATAGCGTCAGACATACGCGCATAGTACGCAACTGCCTTTTCTTTAGCCTCCATCACATTTTGCTGAATAATCGCGTCTGTTACTTCGTTAGCTGTCGCATACTCTGTACCGCCCAAACCAAATGCCGCCAACGCCCGACCAATCGCACTAGTCTCACAATTCTCTAAAGCCGATGTCTTGTTGATGTTAGTAGAACCTCTAACCTCTTCAGCGTAGCCCGTTGCATACTGTATGCCCCCAGCTGGCGACCCTATGACTGCTTTTACGATTACATTCTGCTCTATCGATACAATCTCTGTAGTTATAGAGTAATCTAAACCATGTTTAGTTCTAAACTCTGTAACTCTCTCTGCTACTGTTTTATATTGCTTACCGTGTATATTGACTGGCACTTTGTTTCTCCCCTAGTTCGTATGCGTAGCCATAGCCCTGCAAATAATTATCGTTGTCACTCGTTGGTTTCAGGCCTTTTTGACAGTCATCAAAACCGTAATCAAACATAGTCCTGTTTTTTGCTTTCTCCGCTATTTCCTCAATATTCACTTTCTCAACTCCGCTATTTTTTCTTTGATTGATTCAATTTTTTGCTGTGCGTCCGTATCAATTTCTGCAAGCTGCTCATATAAAGCCGCAATCTTCGCCTCTTTCAGCTCATCGTCAGATACTTCCGGGATTGGAACATCGACATCATATGTTCCTAACTGCGTATAGCCATCATGCATAATTGTGCTGATAACCGTATCGCCAACCCATTTATCTTTTTGAATGTATAGAGTAGTTTTAATTGTTTTCATAATGCACCTCCCGCTGCTTGTCCTGCACTTCAATAGTCCCCGACACCATCAGAGACCCGATAAAAAACATAATCACTAATATAAATTTTACATCTTGGCTCAATTTCTCGTTCATTCTTTTTCTTCCCGTATTAATTTAGCTGTTAGCTTTATCAACTCTTCGCGTAATTGCTGCCGGATTCTTTTTAGCTCAGAGTTACCAGGTTTGTCTATGCACCGCTGATTAATTGTTGATAGCTCGCTTTTAACATCTTCGATTTCTGTTTTAGTACTCATATATTCCCCCTCTGCCCATCTTTTAGCGTTTCCGACATCGACCCATCTATAACATGCGATCTCAATGCTTACCCTTATAGATTTAGCATAACGCTTAATAACCCTTAGCTGCCTACATGCTCGACGCTGTTGCTCTTCAGGTGTCATGATGGATACTCCTGTCGATGATTTTAATATTAGTCCTCATCATTTTTAATTGCAAGAAAAAACAGTTTTAATTATTTTATAATTTGCTATTGCAATATTAATTGCATTTGTCTAAGCTGGAGTTATCAAACAAGGAAACAAAGATATGAAGCCAACAAATATTCAGGTAGAAGGCATTACGCGCAAACAGTTAGATGACATTATCAACAAGCGAAAAGAAAATGGTGATGTGGTGAAAACACGGCGTGGGCTTGTACAACAACTGATAGAGAGAGCATACAAAAAGGAGGTTTTAAAATGATTAATAGCATAATTAATGTTGACTATATTTTATACGGAGAAAACGATAAGGTTTTGGCGAAAGGTGAATGCCAAGCCAGATTTGGTGAGTATGAGCTATTAGATATTTGCAACCATGCTGGTGTTGATATGGATGATGTTTGGAATGTATCAACTACAAGTTCAAGCCGAGTAGCGAGTTGATTTGAGCGCAGCGATGTTGGCTGGGGCTATTATGTTTTTATTGATAGGGAGGATAAAGTGAGACTTAAATATGTAATACTTTCAGATGCACGCGACGAAACTAGAATAAGCTTTAGCAGAGAGGAAATACTAGCAATGCTCAATTCGATCAAAAAAGATGAAGAAGAATATCTGAAGCCTGTCGTTCGGTTTCTTGAAAAAATGGAAGATGAAATTTTGAAGAACTGGATATAACCCCGCATTCAGCGGGTATCCGCTGCAATGCTTGGTTATGTGTGAATTACGGGAGGATTTATGAAAGAGCATGAAGGTAAGGTTTTATCTCATTTTGAAAATAAATATGGAGATAAGTTGAATGATTTATTTATGTTGCATGAATTGGTAATTGTATTTACAGATGGCAGTAAAATCAGAATAGAGCAAGATTGGCGAGGCCAAGAGTGCTACTGGTCTGAAGGCACATAACCCCAAGCACAACGGCAGCGTGTTTTCGCTGTCCGATTGATGCGCTTGGTTATGTGATTATTAATTAGGAGGATTGAACAAATGAGTTATGACTGGGAAGAAATGCAGACTGTAATCGAAGAAATTACAGAATACGCATTAGTTGACGGGCCGACCAGTGAAACTGAGGCTATTGAGTGCATGTGTGGCTTACTTGGCAGACCGGATTATATAGAGGATGAAACGTTAGCCGCTGTTCTTGCTGACTTAAAAGGGAAGCTTAACAACTACAAAACTCACGCCAGCATAGTGACGCGAGAGGAAACGTTTACTCGAACCGTGACAGATATAGTGTGGCATTACACATAACCCCGCATTCAGCAGGTATCCGCTGCAATGCCTTGTTAGGCGTATTTAAGGAGATTGAGAAATGATGAATAAGAATGAGAAATTAACACTGGTATCTGTTGTTTATCAGGGGCGAAGAAAAGTGGCTTTCGTTAAGGGGTACACGCATCTCAACGGGAAGACAACTGTTGCTAAATCAGTGATTGATGGCCTTTTTAAGCAAATGTGCGGGCTAGATAACGCACGAGGTTTAACTTTTACTATTGGCGCATAACACTTGTTTCAGGGAAGTAGCTTCGTGCTATTTCCCAACTATCGGGAAAGTGCGAAGTAGGTCGGGTGATTTATGCTATCGGATAAAATCAAAATAGGTGACAAGTTACAACTAAAAGCTGGGTTTTTGTCAAATCAAAGCCGGGCGTTACCGGTAACCATCACAGACAAGCGAGCAGGAAACGCCGAAGGTGGGTATGTGTTTTATACAGAGCCGGTGTACGGGAGCGGATATGGGATCTGCGCTGCCTGGTTTGAGCCGTTTGCTGAAAACGAAGGAGATTTGAGTAATGTTTAGTTCAATCACGTTTTTGGGGCGATCAAATATAACTGAGATTTACGAGGGTCATCTAATCGAAATTGTGTGGCCATCTGATTGTGATGAATCAGAAGGCTTATGGGTAGATCGGGAATTTATTTACAGGCCATGGTGAGAGGAAACGATGGAAATAAAACGATTTTTTAGTATCGAGTTAAGCGAAATTGAGCGCAATACTGTCTACAAATTGTTTACCAATACAGACGATTGCGCCAAGGGAGCAAAAGAGGTTGAGCAATACATAGAAGAGCTGTTATCCGCTGCATTCTGTCAAGGTTACGAAGATGGTCAAAACGCCAGTAAGGATATGTGAGGTAAATGATGAAATACACTCCAGAAGAGGCAACGAAGCTGCTTGCTGATCGACCAAACCAAGCTCATTACATTGAATGGGTTATTTGTCAGTGTATTGCTGAGTATCAAACAAATGCCGAACAAACGAAAGTGTAAATTAAAAACGTGCGGGAAGTTTGGCCATGATTACATAGTTACGCCTAAAGGGGCTTATTGTACGTTTGATCACGCCTTTGCAGATGCAAGGCTAATCCAGACAAAGGAGAAAGAAAAGGCGCTTAGGGAAGCTGAGAAATCGGAGAAGGCTAAACATGCTAAACAGAAAAGAG
>CBDUPD010000277.1:0-4308 GCA_965368985.1 uncultured Spongiibacteraceae bacterium
ATATACCAGTTTGTTTTTCATCAAACTCCAGATTGGTCGCATTTATTACATATAGCATTTAATTTTTTTAATGATGCTGGCTTGCTTCTGGTTGCCTTGTCCGTTTTCTTTTTTTGTAAACAGTATCTTGTTTATCCTGTATTTGTTCTTATCTGTACGCTTTTTGTTAGCATGATTTCACTCATACTATCGGCTAATGTTATTTTTATAATGAAAACCGGTATATTGCTTGATATAGGTTTAATCACTTATACGTTTACCCATTTTTCAGATACCTTTTGGGTGCTAATCGGCTCCCTGCGTAATAAACAACTGTGGTTGCCCGGTTTTTCATTATTGGGTGGTGTTTTATTCTTTCTTTCAACAAGACAGAGATTTATATATAAGCCACATTCCATTGTTCCGATTGTATGTAGTGTCTGGTTGCTTTTAAGTATTCCCTTGGGAGAAACCTTGTTTCAAGAACGCTCACTCTATAAAGGCCTTTTGGTAACACCGTTCTTTTATACGCAGCCATTTAAGAACCTGAGTGATGTCCAGCCTGACTATATACTGGATGATTTATCTGGCTATAAGAATAATGAAGTCGTCGTCGACCCCCCATTAACGGTTGTATTTATTATTGTTGAATCACTGCGTAATGATTTGTTTGAACCTGGTAGTGATGTCATTCCATTTATTTCATCTATCAAAAATAAAGGCCATTATTTTTCAAATACCTACACTACAGTTAATCACTCTTCGAAGGCATTATATAGCCTCTTTTGTGGTGTCTTACCTAACCTGACAATGGCTATTCAAGAACCTGATGAACGATATAAAAACTCTTATTGTTTACCCCATTGGTTTTCAAATCTTGGATATGAAACTGTTTTTATTCAATCAGCTGATGGAGCATTTGAAAACCGAACAAGTTTAGTCGCTAACATGGGCTTCAAGGGGTTTGTTGCAGGTGAAGACCTTCATGCAACTGGGGCAGAAGAGTTAGGTTATTTCGCTCAAGATGATGCGTATCTACTACCTGCCCTTGAGAGTTGGTTGTTGACAAGAAAAGATAAGCCAGTTTTCATTTCACTTTTTAATTCTAATACTCATCATACTTATGATGTTGCCGGCGCTCCTTGTAAAACACAGGCAATGGATTGTTATCTAAGAGCCTTAAGTTATTACGATAATGTCTTGTCCAGGACATTTAAACTTATCGAGAAAGAGCGAGGCATGGATGATACGCTTATTGTGCTTTTAGGTGATCATGGCGAGGCATTTGGAGAAAAAGGTTTGTCACAACATGATGGTGTTCCTTATGAAGAGGTGGTTAATATACCACTAATACTCTATGGGAAAGGTTCGGCACAAGCTGTAGATAGTAGTCTTCGCTGGTTGCTCGATATACCAGTTACCTTTATGCAATTGTATAGTCAACAAAAACCTCAAGGCTTGCAGCTGGGAAAAAGTCTATTTGAAACGACAGGCCATGAACAGTTAGTTAGTTATTGTTGGTATGAGGGTTCGTGTATGGCTGTGCGAGATAAATATAATAAATATGTAGTGCAGCTAAAATCAGGTATTGTTGAAGTTTATCCTGTGAAAAATACAGTCGATGAAAGTATTCCTTTAAAAAATATTGATCAAAAACAGATTGATACTGCTATTGAATATGGATTTTCATTAAAGAGCGCAGTTGAAAACTACCATCAGAAATTTAGCCATTAGGATATTTTTGTAGAGCAATCTAGAAAGTAATAATGTGTTTGAATTGAGGTTTGATAGCTATTTTTGAGCCCACCTCAAAGTTTTGATGACTGGGTGTGGCAATGGTTATTTCCTTCCCTGATGATGATTTTACAACGTAAAGTGTCTGGGTTCCCGAGAATTGTTTGCTAAGTATTTCTTCTGAATCTCCGGCAGGGTTTACAAGCCAGTCATCAGGTCTTGATAGCAGAAGTTGAGGGTTATTAGAAAGATTAAGCTCATGTTTGATAACGCCAAAGCCCGTATCTAACGTATTTTCATCAATGATTTCAATATCAATTAGTTGCCCTTGGCCAATAAATTCAGCGATAAAACGCGTTTCAGGTTTATGGTAGAGCGTATAAGGGTTTCCCCATTGTTCAATAGTACCGTTATGAACAATTCCTACCTGGTCACCAAAAGTAAAAGCCTCGGTTTGGTCATGAGTAACAAGAATAGCTGTTAGGCCAGCTTTCTTTAAAATCTCCCGAATACTCAGGCTCAGTGACTTTCTTAATTCGGTATCAAGATTGGAAAAAGGTTCGTCCAGTAACAGAAGCTTTGGCCTTGGGGCCAGGGCGCGTGCAAGAGCTATCCGTTGCTGCTGGCCGCCTGATAATTCATTAGGGTATCTTTTTGCATAAGGTGTTAGTTCGACAAGAGAAAGTAATTCCTGAACTCTGGACGCCTTATTGGTATCTTTGTGGATGCCATAGGCAATGTTTTCTTCTGCTGTTAAATGCGGAAACAGGGCGTAATCCTGAAAAACAAAACCAATGCCGCGTTGATCTGCTTCAAGGGAGGTAATGTTTTTTTGATCAAGTTGTATATTGCCTGTAAGGGACTTTTCAAATCCGGCGATTGCCCGAAGTAATGTCGTCTTACCGCAACCACTTGGTCCTAACAGAGCACATAATTCGCCTGCTTCAATAGAAAAGCTTACACCATTGAGAACAAATTGCTCATCATATTGACAATGAAGGTTTTCAACGGTGAGTAGTTTAGTCATAAAATTTATTTGTTCTCATGCAGCAAAAATTCCATTAAAGCTTTTTGAGCATGCATGCGGTTTTCAGCTTCATCCCATACCACTGATTGGGGGTGATTGAGCATATTTTCACTGATCTCTTCACCCCGATGTGCGGGAAGGCAATGCATAAACAGGGCGCCACTGTTGGCGGTCTCCATCAATGCTTCATTAATCTGGAAACCGGCAAAGGCTTTTTCTCGTTTAGACTGCTCTTCTTCTTGACCCATTGAGGCCCATACATCAGTTACCAATAGATCGGCATTGGCTGCTGCTGCTTCTGGTGAATGGCAAAGTGTCACCCTGTCTGAATTGGATTGAAGTAGCTCACTGTTTGGTTCAAACCCCTCAGGACATGCTATATGCAATGTGAAATCGAATTGTTTTGCAGCCAAAATGTAAGATTGACACATATTGTTACCGTCACCTATCCATGCAACTTTTTTCCCCTTTATTGATCCGCGATGCTCAATAAAGGTTTGAATGTCAGCGAGTAACTGGCAGGGGTGATAGTCATCGGTCAGGCCATTGATGACAGGCACGCTTGAATATTTGGCAAATTCTTCCAATCGGTCGTGTCCAAAAGTGCGAATCATGATGATATCTAACATGGAGGATAAAACTCGAGCGCTATCTTCTATAGGTTCTCCACGGCCAAGCTGGGTATCTCGTGGTGACAAAAACATGGCATGTCCCCCCAGTTGTGTCATGCCTGCTTCAAAAGATACGCGTGTACGAGTTGATGCTTTCTCGAATAACATGCCGAGTACATGATTTTTGAAAGGTTCTTCACTGCGAATGGTAGCAAGATTTTTTCTCATCTCGATGCCACGGTGTACTATTTGCAATAATTCGTCAGGCGAACAGTCGTTTAATGTTAAAAAATGTCTTAAAGCCATGGTGTATCTATATCTCTATGTCTTGGGTAATTTCATGCTATGAAAGATTGTTAATTAGCTCGCAAACAATGGCGATTAAGTCGTCAGATTCTTTCTGATTAATAATCAGTGGTGGTAACAAGCGTATAACGTTACCAGCAGTGACATTAATTAAAGCACCTTTTTCTATCGCCAAATTAACAAGTTCAGGGCAATCTATTGTCAATTCAATACCAATCATCAGGCCTGAGCCACGAATATCACGAACCAGATTGTTATCAGCAAGCTTTTCATTAAACTGCTCGAGAAAATAAGCGCCCATTTTAAAAGCGTTTTCTACATAACCTTGTTCTGTCAGAGTAGTAACAGTAGCGAGTGCCGCTGCACAAGCTAATGGATTACCGCCAAATGTTGAGCCATGATTGCCGGGCTTAAATACTTCTGCTGCTTTACCATGAGCCAGGCAGGCACCAATAGGTACGCCGTTTGCCAGGCCTTTTGCTGTGGTAACAACATCAGGTAGAAAATTATGATGTTGATAGGCGAAGTATTTTCCTGTTCTTCCATTGCCGGTTTGAACTTCATCTAACATAAGTAGCCAATCTTTTTCATCACAAACTGTACGTAGCTTTGTCAAAAAGTCACTTGATGGAACATGTAAGCCACCTTCAC
>CBDUPD010000278.1:0-4287 GCA_965368985.1 uncultured Spongiibacteraceae bacterium
TGCGTTCTTTGCCATTTAAAGTGGTATGTATGTTGGGTATGAATGATGGTGAGTTTCCCCGGCCTGCAAATACTGATCGTATTGATTTGATGATAGATAGCCCGCGTAAGGGTGATAGAAATCGTCGGGAAGAAGACCGTTATCTATTTCTGGAGGCGATACTGGCGGCAAGACATAGCTGTTATATCAGTTATATTGGCCGTAGCAATATCGATAACTCCGAACGTTACCCCTCTTTATTGGTCACCGAGTTAATTGAGCATCTGAATGACTGTTACCAATTGAAGGGAAAAGAAGACCTCAAACAGAGATTGATAACCCTGCATAAGCTTCAACCCTTTGATGCTTCCTATTTTACTCATAAAGAACACTTGATCAGCTATAACAGGCATCAATTGAAGCAGGCAGAGAAATTGTTTCAGCCAAAAATATCTCCAGTATTTGCGGTTAAACCGCTTGAGAGTGTAGAAGAGAATCAAGCCGGAAAGCCGCTTGGGTTGCATGAATTAACGACGTCAGTAGTAGACCCTTCACGTTTTTATCTTCAACAACTGCATATAAGGCCAGAGCTTGAGGAACTTGAAGACGAGAGTGTAGAAAGTTTTCAGGTTGATCATCTTGATAAGTATCGATTATTAGATCTGTTATTCCGTCAATTAGTGAATAACAAGCCTTTACCTGATACCGAACATTTATGTCGCATGGGGTTGTTGCCTCAAGCGATGTCAGGTGAGATAAATTACAGTGTGATTAAAGACAGCGTATTTGAATTATATAAGCAACTTGAGCTGTATAAGCTTGATGCAGGAGATAACTGCTTTGAAATTAACGCGATGCTTGATGGCGTTGAATTAACCGGTGAAATAAACAACTGTAATTTAAATAAAACGCAACATATTGCGGTGTTATGCAATAAGTTGCATGGAAAACATCTTTTGAAAGCCTGGGTGAGTCATGTGTTCGCCTGTTATGGACTTGAGATACCTATAAAGTCTTATATCCTAACACCTGATAAATGCTATAAGTTAAAGACAATTCCAGCAGGAGAGGCAGAAAAAATATTGCGCCAGTTACTGGCTTTTTATAAAAATAATCAGCTTGAGTTGAGCTGGTTTTTTCCTAAATCTGCATGGGCCTATATCAGCGCTTTACCGTTAGATGAAAGCAAGGCTGATAAAGAGTTGTCCAGAAATTTATACAGCACTGACAGAAGTTTTGGTGAGTGGGATTCATTGCATAATGCCTATGCTTATCGCGGCAAAGAGATAGAGATAGAGAAAATAACAGCCCAGGCAGAGGCGATATTTAATCCTGTGCTGGACTATTTTCAGGAAATGACAGTAGATGACCATACTGAACAGGAGGTATCACACTAATGCAAAGTTTGCAGATAGAGACGATGCCTCTTAACGGCCGCTCATTAATTGAAGCAAGTGCAGGTACGGGTAAAACCTATACAATCAGTAATATTATATTGCGCCTTATCTTGATGCCTCAAACAGATTTAAAAGAGGTTCCGTTAAAAATAGAAGAGATTCTCGTGGTCACTTTCACCAAGGCTGCGACTCAGGAATTAAAAGACCGAATTCGGGAAAAGATTAATGCCGCTCAACGTTATGTAGAGGGTGCAGAAGAAAAAGATCAAACCTTGATGGCTATCGTTGATCAGGCAGTGGCGTCTGAAGATAAGGAAACTATCTACCTGCGTTGTCGTGAAGCCGCTTTGTATCTCGATGACGCGCCTATTTTTACCATTCACGGGTTTTGTCAGCGAATATTGATTGAGTACAGCTTTGGAACCGGACAACCGTATCAACAGGCTCTGGTAGAAAATAATTCGGATATTTTACTGCAGCTGTCACAACAGCTATGGCGTGAGAAAACCTATAACTTATCACCTGAAGTGCTGGTTTATATCTCAAGCTTATGGGCATCACCAGAAGCGCTGATCGATGATTTACGAAATTTTCTTGATGAAGACTTGCTTAAGCAGAATGTTGACTTGAGCTTTGATGAAATAAGCCAGCAGGCACTGTCAATATATCAAGCCATGAGTGATATATGGCAACAGCAGTCGGCCAATATTCTTGCCATGTTTGAAGGTAAAAATCTTGGTACATCGTATAAATCAAACCATATGCCAGCACGACTTGAAGAGTTAAGCCATTATTTAACTGATCCACAATGGGCATTATCTGGCTGGAGCAGTAAAGTTGATTTCTTTATGCAGTCGACACTTGATGCCAAATGCAAAGAGCCATTACAGCATGCATTATTCACACAACTGGATGAGCTGGATGCCCTGTTAAGCAAGTTGAAATTGGCAGCAAAATCAGATTATCGCCAACACTTTATCAAGTTATTAAAAGAGTATCAGTCTGAACAGGCGGTTCTGTTTTTTGATGATTTGATAAAAAATATGGCTCATGCAGTGTCTTCAGACTCTGGTTCAGCATCAGATATAGCAAAAAAAATAGGAGAGCAATATCCTGTCGCTCTTATTGATGAGTTTCAGGATACAGATCAGTGGCAGTATCAAATATTTCGTGAAATTTATCAGTCAGAGCAAGGTCAGTCACTGTTAATGATAGGTGACCCCAAGCAGGCTATCTATAGTTTTCGAGGGGCAGATATTTTTACCTATTTTCAGGCGCGAAATGATGTGCATGAGAGTAAACAGTATACACTCGATACCAACTGGCGCAGCAAGCCGGAATTGGTAAGAAATGTTAATCGACTGTTTAGTTTGCAGACTGATGCATTTATTCAGGAAGACTTTCCTGCTTATCCCCAAGTAAATTCGCCTGAGCAATTTGCCAATAAAAAAGGGCTGAATACCAAAGACGGCGATTGTAACTTTTCCCTGTTAACAGTTGATGACTGTGAAAAATCGAATGTTAATGTTGCCCGTGAACAGGCTGCAGAAAAAACTGCTGTATTTATTGCAAGCTTACTCAATGACAATGTTGAACTTAATGGTTCAACGATTCAGCCTAAAGATATTACTATTCTGGTACGTAAGGCCACGCAAGCTGAGACGATGAAAGCCGCTCTGGCAGCTGAAGGTATTAATAGTGTTTATCTGGCAAAAGATTCAGTACTGAACAGTGCTGAAGCACAAACCTTTCTGCGATTATTAAAGCCCTGTGTTAATCCCTACAGCACATCAGCTATTCACACCGCACTTGCCGATGCATTGATCGCATATAGTGCAGCCAATATAAAAACAATCAGTCAAACACCGGAAGAATTTCAGGAAATACAACAACAGTTTCTGTTAGCTCATGAAGTCTGGTTGAAAAAAGGGTTTATGCCAATGTGGCATAAAATCATCAGTTATTTTGAAATCGCCGAGAGATGTTTGTCTACAGCAGAAGGAGAACGTCGCTTAACTAACCTGAATCAGTTATCAGAGATTTTTCAGCAGCTGGATAAAAGTCAGCTGGGTTTTGAGCAACAGCTTGAGCGTTTTCAACAATGGGTTTCGCAAGCCGCTGAAAATGATGAGCATCAGAAACTGCGTTTGGAAACAGAAGCCAATCTGGTAGAAATTGCGACTATACATGCTTCAAAAGGTCTGGAATATCCACTGGTTTGTTGCCCGTTTCTTTTTGATGTGGGTAAGTTTAATAATGAGTCGGTACTCGTTTACGATAAGGAAAAACAGCAACGGGTATTATATTTGCAAGCCGATGATGAGAGTAACAGGCAGAAAGATAATGAGGAGTTTTCTGAAGATATCCGATTATTATATGTTGCCCTGACTCGGGCAGTTTATCACTTTAATTGTTGTTGGGGAAAAACCAAAACAGTCGACCAGTCTGCATTCTGGCATCTGTTATATAACAAATCATCAAAACTGAAAGATATTGATGAAGAGATGTTATGGCAGGTATTTGATTCTTTTGAAGGGTGTATGATAAATCCTCAAATATTACCCGGTAGTGCAGGTAGTACATCTAAAAATACCAAAGGCAGGTTGTCAGTTGTCGATTTCAAAAGGGATCTGTATCAGCCCTATGTGGCGCGTAGTTATTCTGCTTTACTGCCAGGCCATCAGACTTCATATTCAGAAAATGAAGGTGAGAAAGAAAGAGATGAGCAGGAAACATTACAGTTAATTATTGAGCCGCCTGAGTTTGCCTATAGTATCTATCATTTCCCCAAAGGTGCTGATGCCGGAAACTTTATGCATCAGGTATTTGAGAATGTCAGCTTTCAACAGCACCAGGAGCAGATGTCAGAAGAAGTCGTCCGACTATTAAATCAATATGGTTATGATGAAGT
>CBDUPD010000279.1:0-4276 GCA_965368985.1 uncultured Spongiibacteraceae bacterium
CCTACATCAATCACCCGTTAGCAGAAGTTCAATCAATCTGAACCGCATCTTACGAGAAGTGATTTTCATTGTTTCTGACCTACCACTCATGGCCGAAAGTAGAAGTCATAATAGATTTCCACGAGGGTGACATTGTAAGGTGTTATGATGAAACAAAGAATATTAGTTAGCTGATACGAATAAGCTTTCGATTGGTTACAATGGCTGACAACGGAATATCCCAGTCATCACAGTTCAGCGCATTCACTTCCTGAAAATCATGCGCTAAACCAATCAATAATGGTTTTTTGCGCCAAAGCAGTTTTTTCTTGAAGGCAAAAGTGCGGTCATAATAGCCTCCACCCATTCCCAATCTATTTCCCGATTTGTCAAAAGCGACAAGTGGCATTAAAACAATATCAAGCCGGTTTGCTTGTCGGTAATGTGAATTGGTGGGTTCGGGAATGCCATAAAGATTATTTTGTAGTGCGCGCGTGCCGTTAAAAGCTCTAAACGAAAGTTGTTTATTCTTTAGTATTTTTGGGAAATAAACGGTTTTCCCTTTATGGCTGCAGTTTTGCAAAAATATTTGCGGGCTAATCTCTCCATCATTAGGCCAATAGATAGCAATATGTTTGGCCCGGGTAACTTCGGGGAGAGATAGCAGTTTGCGGCTCAGCTGTTGGCTGGCAATACGTTGTGCCTGCGGTGACAGTTATTTTCGCTGTGTTCGTATAGTTTGTCGAATAGACTGTTTGGAATCCATAACAGCGAGTAGAATATCTCTGAAAAAAGAAAGGATGACTCCCCAGGATACCGCTGCCTGTAGGAGGCCCTTGAACCCGAAGGTTCAAGGCGGAAGCTTTGCCAATGAATTAGGCTTTCCGTCAGGCGGACATGCACATCATCATCAGACATCGCCCCCTGGATATTAGATTATCGGCTCAAGGACAGTACCCGGCTAGCTAATATCTCAGAGAGTCACTAGGTATTAGAATAGCTAAAAGAGTAGGTGAAAGCCAGTAATATATTGGCTTTTAAAGAATTTATTATATTAGTAAGCTATTGAATTTATTCTATATTTCTAATTGTTTTAAACGCTGCAAGGCACTATCTAATTTGTGATTAACCCGCTCCAGCTGCTCTTGAGAGCCGCTGCTGTTTTGTGATGTGTTTAATAATTCATGTGACAGGTTAAGAGCGGCCATAACAGCAATGCGCTCAAGACCAACCACCTTGCCCGATTCGCGAATTTTTCGCATTTGGGTATCAAGATGCTGGGCAGCATTAACGAGTCGTTGCTCTTCTTCAGGAGGACAAGCAATCTGGTATTCTTTGCCAAGAATATGAATCAAAACCGAGTTGGCTGTTTCAGTACTCACGCATTTTGCTCCAATGATTTGAGGCGAGTGATCATGGCTTCAATTTTTGCCCGTGCAATCTCATTTTTTTCAACCAGTCGGGAGCGTTCCATAGACCAATTGGAGGCTTTGGATTTTAAGGCATTATTCTCATTATTTAGCAGTTCACAAAGCTTGATAAGCTCATCCAGCTTTTGTTCAAGTGCTGTAATTTGTTGCTGATCCATGACTTAGTAACATTTATTAAGATTATTTCTCACTAATATAGTGTGCTTGCGTTTTATGGTCAATGCTTTGTGGGTGCAGAATGTTGTATTCCTTGGTGCAGGAGGCTACGAGCAATGCTAGGATTCACATATCCTGTGACTATTAGCACAGATATTGAATAGAGCAGTTATCGATGAAAGTTTGGCCAGATAAGGCCAATCGGGGAATTTGAATTATTATGGCAAGCAAGATTAGACGATTGGGATTTGATGAAGTCTGTGATTTATTTGTATCACTGGGCGCACGTAATTCACCATCAGAAATGCACGGCTTACTGGCCGGACAGCTGGCTGCTGGCCGACGTATGAATTATTCTGAATGGTTTAAAGAAGCGCGTGATTTTATTGACACCGACAGCCAGTTTTCAAAAGATGAAGAAGAGCAGTTGCAGTTTGTCTATATGGCTACGCTCACAGCACTGGCTGATGATGATTTGGGTTTTTATCCCTTGTTGCCTGATGATGAGGCTGACCTTGAAGATCGACTGAGTTGTCTGGGGCATTGGTGTCAGGGATTTCTGGCAGGCTTTGCCCTGGTTGAAAAGCAAATTGCAGAACTGTCTGAGGTTGTGAATGATGCCTTGAATGATCTTGCTGCTATTGCGCAGGTTGGAATGAATGAAAGTGATGAATGGGATGAATCATCAGATGCCGACTTCTTTCAAATTGTGGAATATGTGCGTCTGGCGGCAATGAATATCTTTCTGGAATATGTAATTGAAGAGGCAGAGAAGCCTGAACAAATTATGCAAGACCAGTCTGATGAATACCTTTCAGCCCAGAGTTTGTTTAAAACTCGCAAGCTGCATTAAACCCTGGTTGTTATACACCCTCAAAAAACAGTATTTGTAAGATATCTATGTTAAAAATCGACAGTAAAGAATTTGCCATTCGCCGTAAGCGTTTAATGGCTGATATGGAAGAAAACAGTATTGCAATTATTCCTTCAGCCAAAGAAGTAAAGCGCAATAATGATGTGCATTACTCTTTTCGGCAAGACAGTGATTTTTATTACCTTACCGGTTTTGATGAGCCTGATGCAGTTGCTGTGTTGGTGCCGGGCCGCGAACATGGAGAATATATTCTTTTTTGCCGGGATCATGACGCCAAAAGAGAATTATGGGATGGATATCGTGCAGGTCCTGAAGGAGCATGTAACGATTATCAGGCTGAAGATGCTTTTCCTATTGGCGATATGGACGATATTTTACCCGGTTTAATTGAGGGTAAAAATTGTGTTTATTCTGCCATGGGTAAGCATCAGGAATTTGACGCCCAGATAATGGGTTGATGTTATTCGAGGCAATAGTCGATCAGGTGCGCAACCACCAGGAGAGTTTGTTGATCTTGATCACCTGCTTCATGACCTGCGTTTATATAAGTCGCCAGCAGAAATTAAGGTAATGGCAGAAGCCGGAAGAGTTTCATGTGCAGCCCACAGGCGTGCCATGCAGTTTTGCCAACCCGGTAAATATGAATATCAACTCGAAGCAGAAATAATGCATGAGTTTGCCATGGCAGGCTCACGACAATCGGCTTACCCGAGTATTGTCGGTGGCGGAACCAATGGCTGCATTCTGCATTATATTGATAACAGAGATAAGCTGAATGCCGGTGACCTGGTGTTAATTGATGCGGGTTGTGAGATCGATTACTATGCTTCAGATATAACACGTACCTTTCCTGTTAGTGGAAAATTCACAGAAGAACAGAAGGCAATCTATCAAATTGTGCTGGATGCGCAAATGGCAGCTATTGAAGTGATAAAACCCGGTAATCACTGGAATGACCCTCACGATGCTACCGTACGTGTTATTGCCAAGGGCTTGCTTGATATAGGGCTGCTTGAAGGTGAGCTCGATGACTTGATTAAAACAGAAGCTTATAAGGTCTTTTATATGCACAGGGCTGGTCATTGGCTTGGCATGGATGTGCATGATGTGGGTGATTATAAAGTAGGTAACGAATGGCGGGTATTGGAAGCGGGTATGGCACTTACCGTTGAGCCGGGAATTTATATTGGTAAAGATGATGAAAGCGTTGATGAAAAATGGCGCGGTATTGGTATTCGAATAGAAGATGATGTGGTTGTTGTAAAAGATGGCTGTAAAGTGTTGACCGATGCTGCACCTAAAACCATTGATGCTATAGAAGCATTAATGGCCGGGGTTGCCGGGCAGAAGTAATGAGATTGTCTGAATTTGATATAGCGATTATTGGTGGTGGCATGGTGGGTGCCAGCCTGGCAGCTTTATTGCCTGAGCACATGAAAATTATTGTTCTGGAAAGCTTTCCCCTTCCTGAAAAATTCGACGAAGAGCCAAATTACCAACCCAGTTATGATGCGCGTTCATCGGCACTTTCCTATAGTACTTATGAAATTTTTCGCAATACCGATATCTGGGATACGCTGAAAGATTATGTGCAACCGATTAATGATGTGCATGTTTCTGATCGTGGCCATTGGGGGTCTACACTATTAAATCATTATGAAGAAGGTCTTGATGCCTTGGGCTATGTTGTAGAAAACCCATGGTTGGGCCGAACCTTGCTGCATATATTGCACCAAAAGCCCAATGTAAGCTTTTGTTGCCCGGCTACTGTAGAAAAAGTAAAGCCGTTAGCTGATGGTGTTGAACTACGTGTCAGGCAGGGTGATGATACTTCGTT
>CBDUPD010000280.1:0-4275 GCA_965368985.1 uncultured Spongiibacteraceae bacterium
CTCTTTTCTGTTTAGCATGTTTAGCCTTCTCCGATTTCTCAGCTTCCCTAAGCGCATTTTCCTGGATTAGCCTTGCATCTGCAAAGGCGTGCTCAAACGTACAATAAGCGCCTTTAGGCGTGACTATGTAATCATGGCCAAACTTGACGCATGGTTTGTATTTGCATTTGCGCTTATTAGGCATTTTATCGCTCTAAATATAGCGTCATGTGTCGCTCGTAAAAAATAGTGCGACACCACGACCCTGAAACAAGTGTTAGCTGTCATACCTTACTCAAACTTTCGTTTGCAATTTCTCTAACTTTTTCCAGTTGGGCTTTCAAAGCTTCGTTGTCTCCGATGCTATAGCTTGCCTGGTGTCTACATCGCGCTAAATCTTCCAGTAGACGCTCAATCTCATCAGCAGCCCATCTTGCCGTGTCACTTCCGTTCTTCAGCTTAAACATACGATCTTGATATATAGTTCTCATGTGTCATCCTAAAATAACAGCTAACAACCCATTCAAAGCGACCTCAAGAGGCGCTTTAATGAAAAGGTTAGGCGTAGCAGTCATATAGCCTTAATACTTTTTCTGCATCTTCGCCATGTTCGTCAATCACTTCTTGCTTTGGTATTTCTTGTGGCTCTTCACATTCTCCATCAAGAAATGCTGGACATATAACACCGCAACCGCCCCAAATACCAATATCAAAACATCTACTACGGCCTTTGGGCATTCCTCTGTCAGAATCATTAACCGTTCGACCAAAAGCTTCTATGCCATCATTTCTGTTCATTCTATTCAATCTCCCGCCTAACAAGGCGCTCAAATGGGACGCGATAAAGCCGCGCCCTTTAGCTTTGGGTTATATGGCAACAGCGTACTTCTCTGTTGTGGAGCCATCATTGTTTTTAATGCTGCTAAAAAATACATCGACGCCACTGTCACACTCGGAAATAGCAATATCTTTGTGAACTTCCCGACAGTCACCGTTAAAGATCATCTCATCTAAAATCCATGCTCTTTTTAGCATCATCGTGTTTTCGTTTAGCATTTCACCTACTCCTTATTTAGTAGCCGTATAACAACTCATTAATTTTGCTATTAATCATTTTAAAACCTCCTTTTTGTATGCTCTCTCTATCAATTGTTGTACAAGCCCACGCCGTGTTTTCACCACATCACCATTTTCTTTTCGCTTGTTGATAATGTCATCTAACTGTTTGCGCGTAATGCCTTCTACCTGAATATTTGTTGGCTTCATATCTTTGTTTCCTTGTTTGATAACTCCAGCTTAGACAAATGTAATTAATATTGCAATAGCAAATTATAAAATAATTAAAACAGTTTTTTTCTTGCAATTAAAAATGATGAGGTTTAATATTAAATTCATCGACAGGAGTATCCATTATGACACCTGAAGAGCAACAGCGGCGAGCATGTAGGCAGCTAAGAGTTATTAAGCGTTATGCGAAATCTATAAGGGTAAGTATTGAGATCGCATGTTATAGATGGGTCGATGTCGGAAACGCCAAAAGATGGGCAGAGGGGGAGGATATGAGTACTAAAACAGAAATAGAAGAGGTTAAAAGTGAGCTATCAACAATTAACCAGCAGTGCATAGATAAACCTGGTAGTTCGGAACTAAAAAGAATACGACAGCAATTGCGCGAAGAATTAATAAAACTAACAGCTAAATTAATACGGGAAGAAAAAGAATGAACGAGAAATTGAGTCAGGACGTAAAATTTATATTAGTGATTATGTTTTTTATCGGGTCTCTGATGGTATCGGGGACTATCGAAGTGCAGGACAAACAGCAGGAGGTGCATTATGAAAACAATTAAAACTACTCTATATATTCAAAAAGATAAATGGGTTGGCGATACGGTTATCAGCACAATTATGCATGATGGCTATACGCAGTTAGGAACATATGATGTCGATGTTCCAATCCCGGAAGTATCTGACGATGAGCTGAAAGAGGCGAAGATTGCGGCTTTATATGAGCAGCTTGCAGAAATTGATACGGACGCACAGCAAAAAATTGAATCAATCAAAGATAAAATAGCGGAGTTAAGAAAGTGAATCAGCAGCAGATAGAAAAACAGTTCAACGAGATGTTCAAGGGCGCTGCAGAGTTTAATTGCTGGCGTAAGGGGTACAACGACTGTAAGCAAGGAAAGCGGCCAATGATGAGTGATACAGAGTATCTTAACGGCTATGCAAAATCATATGAAGAATTGGAGAAGCAAAGTGTCGGAAATAATTAAAAAACTAGCAGAGATACAGCGAAAATTGAACGCGCCAAAAGGCCAGCGAAATAATTTTGGCAATTATAACTACCGTAGCTGTGAAGATATTCTGCAGGCTGTTAAGCCGCATTTAGGCGAAAGTGTGATACTGGTGTCAGATGACATCAAAGTCTTCCTAGATCGCGTTTATGTGCAAGCTACTGCTAAACTCTGTTTAGATGGGCAGATCATAGAAACAACGGCATATGCTAGGGAGAGTCTAACTAAAAAAGGGATGGACGAAGCGCAAATAACAGGATCTGCTAGTTCGTATGCTCGAAAGTATGCTTTAAATGGCCTATTGCTTATTGATGACAATAAAGATCCTGACACGAGGGATAATAGTAAAGAAGGAGAAATACCACATCCAAATTCTAAAGAGGCTCAGGCAGCAAAGCAGAAGGCCAGGGAGGATCATCCGAAATTTAGCGCGATTGCTGGGTATCTGGCTAATCAAGATGAATGGCCATTCGCAAAAGAGGCAATGGAGGAAATGACAAGAGCTGAGCAGATAGAAATATTTCAGCTTTGCAATACAGCTGAAAAACAAATAATCAGAGAACTTAAAATTAAAGGTGGCGCAGAATGAGTCAATTAATTAAGAAAGAAAACATAACTATCGTTATCGGTGAATACACTAATCAACAAGGGCAATCTAAGAAGCAATTCAGGACGATAGGAGAGCTTATCACAATGCAAGGGGATGATGGCGTGCCCTATCAGTTTGGGAAGCTCTGGGGGGCTTCTGGGGTGACAGAGATCAAAGTATATCCGCAAGATGAAAACCGACAACAGATGCAGCCTCAACCTCAACAGAATTATCAACAGCAGCAGCCGAATGGTGGTTATGCTAATCAGCCACAACAGAACCAGCAACAGCCTAATCCGCGTGATTTCCAAGCGCCAAACCAGGACATACCGTTTTGAGGTGATCTATGTCTAGATATGATGATTCAATCGAAGAACAGACAGCTAAAAAGATACATGATTCTGTATGGCGAGAGGGGGGGTGTACGTGTTTTTATTCAACAACGGTACGTTCCATCTTCGAACTAAAGAAGATCATGCTCAGTCATTGATAACCAGGCGAGGCAGTACATTTATCGGCTATTATCAGCAACCGCTTGTTACTGTCGATATTGTAGACGATTTAAAACATGCGCTGGAGGAGTTACATGAGCAAGCCGTGTGAATGGTGTGTAAGCACATCAAACCAGATCGACAGTATTGAATATGAGAATGAGTTGCTAATCGAAGCGTTAAAAGAAATAGCACAATTCAGGTATTCGATGGATATTGAGAAGTATGAGTTAATTTTTGATATTGCTGATAAAGCGATAAAGGAAAGCTTGAATTAAGTAATTAATTGACTATAATTAAATAGTGATCCGGTTAAGCAGTACGGGTCATAGGCGTGTGGAAACGTCTTTAGAAGTCGGAAAGTTAGAAAGGGTTATATGTACAAGTTCAGAGGCTAGTTTTCTAACTTTTGGACGCCTTTTCCAACTGGGCTTGTACATATAGCCTTTTTTTATGCCCTTCTAAAGTAACTCCTCATTGACTAGCAGTCTCGATGTGCTGCACCTACCAAAAGCATTTAAATACATTAATCGTTTGGACCGACGATAGAATTGATACTTGTAGTAACACAATTCTGAAAACAGCGTTAGTGGACACGTTAGGGGCTTGGGCCAGCATTCAAGGATGATAAAGGTTTGCTGATAATTTAATGTATTTTGACTAACAGGTAACGAGAGGATGGGATCTAAGTTTATAGCTTAGGTGTCCCTACGGTCATTAAGACAATTATATAAAATAAGGGGTTGATCATGAAGATATCATTGTACGTAGATATGAGTAATAAAGACGATTTAGCACAGTTAAAATATTTGGGCGAATTAGCTCGAAAGGTGCTAGAGCAGGGGCGATCTGTTAAAAAGAAGGAGTTGCAAGAGTACGTAATGGTGACAACTAAAAAATAATTATAAATAATGCTTGCA